>NZ_JBAMDI010000075.1:0-54552 GCF_036961695.1 Pseudomonas sp. CGJS7
ACACAAAAAGGCCGCTGCACCCAATCGGGTGAAGCGGCCTTTGTCGTTAATCAGCGCCGACGCGGTTGACGTTTGCGCTGCTCTTCATCAGTCGGGATCGGCACCGGCTGCAAGGGTGGTGGAATCAGCCCCAAGGCGACAGCCAGGTCATGGAGCCAGTTTGACAGTGGTTTATTCATAATGCCCCCTTGACGGGTCAGCCTCACGGCAAATCAATCCTGCGATGTTTCATACAGATCATAGCCCGATGTCCTGTATTACGCATTCCTCTGTTCCTACAGATAAGGGCGATTTTGACTCGGATCAAGCCGTGGCAGCGCATTCCGACGACTGGTTAATCGTTTCGCTTTGTTGCAGGTCGATCCATGCCTGCAGATTAGCCCCGCGCATACCTTGGCGCCACATCAGCCAGGTGACCGCCTGATCGAAAGGTGCCTGCAGCGGGTGCACCCTCACCCGATCACGCCCAGGCAGGCTGTCGAGCATCGACTGGGCCATCATCGCCACACCCGCACCCGCGATCACACAGGCCAGCATGCTCTGGTACGACTCGATCTCCATCACTCGCCCCATCGGCGTATGGGCATGGGCATACCAGGCCTCCAGGCGCATGCGGTACGAGCAACCCTGGCGGAAGGTGAACACCGCCTTGCCCGCCACGTCCTTGGCTGTGAGTACCGCCGGGTGTTCGGGGCTGGTGATCAGTACCAGTTGCTCATCGCACAGCGGCACGCCATCCAGCCCGGCAAGGCTCGGTGGCCCGTCCACAAGAGCAGCATCCAGGGTGTGGTTCAGCAGCCCTTCAAGCAACTCGCCGCTGGGTGCAGCACGCACTTGCAGGTTCACCTGCGGGTAAGCCTGGTGATAGCGCGCCAGCAACGCTGGCAGGTGGGTCGCCGCCGTGCTGTACATGGTCCCCAGCACGAAGTCCCCAGCCGGCTGACCGCCACGCACGGCGCCCAGCGCTTCGTCGCGCAAGGCGGACATACGGTTGGCATAGTCCAGCAGCACCTTGCCTGCTGGCGACAGTTGCAGGCGCTGACGTTCGCGCAGGAACAGATCGACGCCCAGCTGCTCCTCGAGTTGGCGCAGGCGCGTGGAAAGGTTTGATGGCACCCGGTGCAGGCGCTCTGCGGCGCGGGTAACCGAGCCCTCCTCGGCCACGGCCTGGAAGATACGCAGTTGGCTGAATTCCACGGCATTCTCCAAAACAGAACAACTTGATCATCATTATTCAATTTTATTGAAAAATAAACCGCCCTAACCTGCCATCTATCGCTTACCCGCGCAGGAGACCTGTCATGTCGCCACTCATTCAACTGCTCGCCAGCGCCGTGGCGCTGATGATGGCCATGGGCATCGGCCGTTTCGCCCTCACCCCGCAACTTCCGCAACTGATTGCCGAAGGCCAGTTCGACCTGACAGTCGCCGGGCTGGTCGCGGCGGCCAATTACCTGGGCTATTTCGTGGGCGCGGTGGACGCCATGTTCGCCCGCTCGCCAGGCCAGGTACGGCGGCGCCTGCATGGGGGGCTGTGGCTGTGTGTGCTGCTGACCCTGGCCTCCTGGGCTGCCAATGGCTTCTGGGGGCACCTGCTGCTGCGCTTCGGCACAGGCGTAGCCAGCGCCTGGGTGCTGGTGATGATCACCAGCCTCAGCCAGCAAGTAGCCACTGCGCACAACCGCCAACGCCTGGGAGCGCTGGTATTCGCCGGGCCCGGCCTCGGTATCGCCGTGACCGGGCTACTGGCACTGGTTGCGCATGTGCTGGGGCTTGGCTCGGCAGCCCTGTGGCTGATCTATGCCGTGGCTGCGCTGGTGATGCTGCTGGCCGTGCGGCCGTGGTTGCCACGGGCATTGCAAGCGGCACCGACTCAGTCGCCAGTACGACAAGGCCCGACGCGCAATGTCGGCACTGGCCGCCTGGGGTTGGTGTATGGCCTGTATGGCATGGGCTACATCCTGCCGGCCACCTTTCTGTCACAGATGGCCAATCAGCAGTTTCGCGGGCAGTGGCTGGCGGACCTGTTCTGGCCGGCGTTTGGCCTGGCGGCGGCGTTGGGCGTCTTGCTGGTGAGCGTGCGCCGTGGTGGCCGCACTTCAACCTGGTTGACCGCCACCCTGTGGTTGCAAGGGCTGGGTGTGCTGGCCTGCCTGATGGGTGGGGGTATCGGGCTGGCGCTGGGTGTTGCGCTGTGTGGCGGGCCGTTCCTGGCCTGCATGCAACTGGTCATGCAACGCTCGCGCGAGTTGGCGCCACAGGCCACACAGCGCAATGCCGGGCTGTTGACCGCATGCTTTGCCTTGGGGCAGTTGAGTGGGCCGCTGCTGGCGGCGCTCAGCAGCCACTACAGCGGTGGGCTGCAACCCGCATTGATGCTGGCGGCGGGCGGGTTGGTGGTGGCTGGCGGGCTGGTCCATTTGCCGGGTGATGCACAACAAGGAAGCGCCTGTCAGGCCAAGGTTGCATCCTGAGCCGGTACAGGCAACCCATCACCCTACCAACCGCCGCAATTGTTGTTTCACCCAAGGCTCGGCACTGACCAGGATCACACCCAACAACACCATCAACGCCCCCACCACGAAATTCGCACTGAGCGGCTCATCCAGCAGCAAAACGCCAAAGGTTACCCCAAACAATGGGGTAATGAAGGAAAACACCGCGAGGTTCGACGCCAGGTATTTGCGCAGCAACCAGAACCAGGTGAGGTAGCTGATGAACGACACCACAATCCCCTGGAACAATACACTGCCCATCGCCAGCGGCGTCAGCGACACCGCGCCGATCTGCCCGCTGAGCAGGGCGATCAGCAACAGCCCGGCAAAACCGACCGCCAGCTGATAGAACAGGGTCAAGGTCGCTGGCGCCTCCGACAACCGCGAGCAGCGCACCACCACCGTGGTCGCGCCCCAGGCCAGCCCGGCGATCACGCCAAAGGCATCACCCAGCAAGGTGCGGCCGTCCATGTGCTCGAACGAAGAGCCACCGGCAAAGGCCATGGCAATGCCGCCGAAGGCCAGCAGAATGCCCAGCCACTGCAGCAGCCGCAAGCGTTCACTGGGTAGACGAAAATGCAGGCCCAAGGCGGTAAATACCGGCGCGGTATAGAGGAATACCGACATGTGCGCCGCCGAGGTCAGTTTCAGCCCTTCGGCAATGAACAGAAACTCCACCCCGAACAGCCCGCCCGCCACCAGCCCTGCGCGCCAGGTGCTGCCGACCTGCTCCCAGCCACCCCGCCAGCACAGCATCAGGCCTACCAGCACAGCGGCAATCCCATTGCGCAGTGCTGCCTGCATCACCGGCGCGATGTCGACGGCAGCGGTCTTGATCAGTACCTGCTGGCAGCCCCAGATCAGGCAAAGGCCCAGCATTACCTGGAAGGCAAAGGCGTCAGGGTTCTTGCGGACCGCGCTCATAAGCGGGCCTCTGGGGTGATCGTAGGCATGGGCAAGGCTCGGCAGCGTTCAGAAGCTACCGATTATCGGGTTTCGAACGCTGCACTTGCCAGCCTTAAAACGACCTCAAGCAATCTGTGCCTTCGCAGATACCCGCTCGAACGTCGTTTCGTCCAGCGCATCCTCCTGCTCATCCAGCACCTGGCGCGGGTGCTCGAAGCCGGGGATGCTGCTGTCGATCAGGCTCATCAAGCGCGAGCCGCGTTCGGTCAGGACGAAGTTTTCGCCATTGCCGCCGTCCTCTTCAGGTCGGCATTCAATGAATCCGCGCTCAAATAGCAGCTTTTCATACTCGCATGCACGGGTTTTCAGGTGATCCACGTCACCCACCGGCTCACCCTTGGCGGCCAGTGCAGCAGCATGCTGCTCGGCATAGGGGCGGGGCGTGAAGCTGTGACCGGCGCCGTTCTGCACTTCGTGCAGCAAGCGTTCGATCAGGTCCCAGTCGTAGGCGATGCTCATGGCTACGGGCTCCTGCTGTGGACGAAAGGGGTACACAGGTTGGGACCTGCCAAGGTTGCCAAGCGTTCCGAAGCGCTTAGCGCTGGCGTTGTTGCGCTTGCATGTACTGGCGCAGCAACTGATTGATGCGGGTCTGGTAGCCGCTGCCCTGCTCCTTGAACCAGGCGAGGACATCTGAGTCCAGTCGAATGGTCACCGTCTGCTTGGCGGGAACGCGCAGCTCGGCCTGGCGGAAAAAGTCCTGGTCCAGTTCAGGGATATCTGATGTATCGATATCCTTGTCGTCCTGTCGGGCCAGGCGGCTCCAGTCAGTTCTCGATGATTTGGTCATAGTACCTGGCCTCCCGTTTGGTGGCTTTTCTTGCAGAAATGATGCGTATCACCTCACCCCGCCTCTCCGTGTACACGACGACACCTATCAGCGCCTTTAGTCATTCAAAGAACATGGGACGACCTGTATTTACAGCTGTACATACAACACCCCCTCTTTTCTTTCGAGACTAGAGCGAGGTAGCGTGCTGCTCAACAGCGCTGGAGGGACACGGGAACGTTTCAGAAACGGACTACCACCACCAAAGAAATCTTCCATCGGTCGCAAGCCCTGAACTTCCCTGCACCCACAGCCCTCCACCGGGCATCACCACCGCCGGAGGTTGGAAGGATGAAACCGCTACTGCCCATAGCCTGTGCCACTGCCCTGCTCTGCGCCCTGCCCGCTTGGGCATGCACACCTGAAGAAGCAACGCAGAAACGTGAGGAGCTGGCCGGGCTGGTTACTCAGTTGACCGAGCAGAACCCGCAAAAGGCCAAGGAGATCAATGATGAGCTTCAGGGGATGGATCTGGGGACGGCGAGCAAGGACTTGCCCGACAAGTGTCAGCTGATCGACCAGCGGATCAAGGAGTTGAAACAGGCAGAGAAAAAAGCGGAGTGATCGTTCGTCGCCTGCGCACGCCCTTCGCAGATGCGAACTTGCGTCGCTTCTGCAAAGGGCCAGCGTGAGTCTTATTCAGCAGCAGGCTTGCGCTTCTTCAGCGGTGCCAGGCCGTCAGCACTGGCCAGAGGCGCGTTGGCCTTCGGCTTGGCAGTAGGCTTGCGCTTGGCTGCGGCTTTCTTGTCGCCAGTCTTCTTCTCGACCTTTTTCTTCTTGCTACCGGCCGCCTTGCCCGAGGCCTTGACCTTCTTAGGCCCGTTGTAGGTGCCCTTCACTTCCTTGATGACCCGGCGCTCGAACTGCTGCTTGAGGTAGCGCTCGATGCTCGACATCAGGTTCCAGTCGTTGTGGGTGATCAGCGAGATCGCCAGGCCTTCGCCACCGGCACGGCCGGTACGGCCCACACGGTGGACGTACTCGTCACCGCTGCGTGGCATGTCGAAGTTGATCACCAGGTCCAGGCCGTCGATATCCAGGCCACGGGCTGCCACGTCGGTCGCTACCAGCACTTTGGAGCTGCCCTGCTTGAAGCGCTCGATGGCCAGCTTGCGGTCCTTCTGGTCCTTTTCGCCATGCAGCACGAAAGCCTTCACGTCCTTGGCCACCAGGTGACCATAGATACGGTCGGCCATGGCGCGGGTGTTGGTGAAGATGATCGCCTTGTCGAAGGTTTCGTTGGCCAGCAACCACTGCGCGATCTGCTCTTTATGCTGGTCGTGGTCGGCGGTAATGATCTGCTGGCGGGTGCCTTCAGCCAGTTGCGAGACACTGTTGAGCATCAGGTGTTCAGGGTCTTTCAGCACCTTGCCGATGATGTCGCGCAGGGCCGCGCCACCGGTGGTAGCCGAGAACAGCAAGGTCTGCTCGCGGTTTTCGCACTCTTTGCACAGGCGCTCCATGTCTTCGGCAAAGCCCATGTCGAGCATGCGGTCGGCTTCGTCCAGGATCAGGACCTGCACGTGGGACAGGTCGAGGTTGCCGGCATTGAGCTGCTCGAGCAGGCGACCCGGGGTGCCGATCAGCACGTCGGGCACCTTGCGCAGCATGGCGGCCTGTTCCTTGAAGTCTTCGCCGCCAGTCACCAGGCCCGACTTGATGTAGGTGAACTGCGAGAACAGCTGCACCTGCTTGAGGGTTTGCTGGGCCAGTTCACGGGTCGGCAGCAGGATCAACGCGCGAATCTCGACGCGCGGACCGCTGAGGTCGACCAGACGGTTGAGCAGTGGCAGTACGAAGGCCGCCGTCTTGCCGCTGCCGGTCTGCGCAGTCACACGCAGATCACGCCCTTGCAGGGCCAGGGGGATGGCCGCGGCCTGCACCGGGGTTGGCTCGACAAATTTAAGCTCGGCCACGGCTTTAAGCAGGCGTTCATGCAGGGCGAATTGGGAGAACACGGAGGTAACCTCAGACAAGTGCGGGAAATTCAGTTGCATAGGGTAACGTTTTCTGCAGCCTTAGCCGAATTTCTTTTGGCAACTTTGTCGCTATCCGCGCTCTAATACGGCTTCGTTTCGCAACAAGACTGTACGCAAGCCCATGGATATCCAACGAATCTGGCGTGACTCCCTCGACCTGTGGGGCACCCTCGACCAACATCCCATGCTGCACGCCGCCATCGGTCTGGCGGTACTGCTGCTCATCTCCCTGGTAGTCGGCCGCCTGGCACGCTTCCTGATACTGCACGGCGCGCGCCTGCTGGCCCGCCAGCCTGCGCTGAAGTGGCTGGACGACCTGCGCCACAACAAGGTGTTCCACCGCCTGGCGCAAACAACCCCGTCCCTGGTGCTGCAATTCGGCCTGAAGCTGGTGCCTGAGCTGTCCGACACCGCCCAGCACTTCCTCGGCAATGTCGCCCTGGCCTTCACCCTGCTGTTCATGACCATGGCGCTGTCATGCCTGCTGGATGCCCTGCTCGACATCTATGCCCGCACCGAACATGCCCGCACCCGCTCGATCAAGGGCTACGTGCAACTGGCCAAGATGATGCTGTGGATCTTCGCCTCGATCGTCATCGTCGCTACCCTGATCGACCGCTCGCCGCTGTTGCTGCTGTCCGGCCTGGGTGCGATGTCGGCGGTGCTGCTGTTGGTGTACAAGGACACCCTGCTGTCGTTCGTCGCCAGCGTGCAGTTGACCAGCAACGACATGCTGCATGTGGGTGACTGGATCGAAATGCCGCAGGTAGGCGCCGACGGCGACGTGGTGGACATCACCTTGCACACGGTGAAAGTGCAGAACTTCGACAAGACCATCGTCTCCATCCCCACCTGGCGCCTGATGAGCGAGTCATTCCGCAATTACCGCGGCATGCAGCAGTCCGGTGGCCGGCGCATCAAGCGCAGCCTGTTCATCGACGCCGCCGGCGTGCGCTTTCTCACCCGCGAAGAAGAACAGCGCCTGAGCCAGGTGCAGCTACTGAGTGACTACCTGGCGGGCAAGCGCCAGGAACTGCAAAGCTGGAACGAGGCGCTGGGGCCGGTGGCGGACCTGTCAGCCAACCGCCGCAAGCTGACCAACATCGGCACCTTCCGCGCGTTCGCCCTGGCCTATTTGAAGAACCACCCCAATATTCATCCGAACATGACCTGCATGGTGCGGCAGATGCAGACCACCGCCGAAGGCGTACCGCTGGAAATCTACTGCTTCACCACCACCACGGTGTGGGCGGATTACGAGCGCATCCAGGGGGATATCTTCGACTATCTGCTGGCGGTATTGCCGGAGTTCGGCTTGAGCCTGTATCAGCAGCCGAGTGGCAATGATATGCGCGTGGGGTTGGCCGGGCGTACGGCGGCAGAACCGATGCCGCGTCGCCTTGAAGAAATGAACGAGGCCTGAGATTGCTGGGGCTGCCTTGCAGCCCCCGGATCAAAGGGCGCGTCAGGCCTTGCCGGCCAGCGGTGCTTGCGCGCGACCACCCAGGCGGCTCAGCCACACCGACGCCAGGATGATCCCCCCGCCGATGAATAGCCGCCCTAGCGGCTCGTGCTGGTTCCAGATCAACAGGTTCAGCAGCAGCCCTACCGGCACATGCAGGTTGTTCATCACCGCCAGCGTACCGCCAGAAACCAGGCATGCACCTTTGTTCCACCAGTACAGCCCCAGCGCCGTCGGACACAGCCCCAGGAACAACAGCACCAGCCATTGCACATCAGTGCTCGGCAGGTGCTGAGTGTTGCCGAACAGCAGGAAGGCCGGAAGCACCACCAGCAACGCGCCGAGGTAAAAGTACCCAAAGCGCGCGTAGTGTGGCAGGTCGCTGGGATGGCGAGCGACCAGGTGACGGTACAGCACCTGGCCAGCGGCGTAGGTAAAGTTAGCCAGTTGCAGCAGCAGGAAGCCGATGAAGAACTCGCCGCTGATGCTGTCGAAGCGGATCACGGCAGCACCGGCCACGGCGACCAGCGCGGCCACTAGCGCCCAAGCGTTGAAGCGCCGGTTCAGGGCATCTTCGATCAAGGTCACGTGTAGCGGCGTGAGGATCGTGAACAGCAGCACCTCCGGCACGGTAAGCACGCGGAAACTCAGGTACAGGCAGACGTAGGTGATGCCGTACTGCAACGCGCCAATCAGCAGCATGGAACGCATGAAGCGTGGCTCGACCTGGCGCCAGCGGGTCAGCGGCAGGAACACCAGGCCGGCCAGCAGCACCCTGGCGAGCACCGCAAAATAGCTGTCGACGTGCCCGGCCAGGTACTCGCCGATCAAGCTGAAGGAAAACGCCTGGATCAGCGCGACGATTATCAGGTAGCCCATGGTTGCCTCTCGTGAATCAAGGCCGCGACCTTAGCGGGTTGCGGCGAATGAGTTCAACCATGAGGAATGTAGGGGCTGTACCGGCCTCTTCGCGGGCACGCCCGCTCCCACAGGGACCGCAATGGCCTTTGTAGGAGCGGGTTTACCCGCGAAGAGGCCGACATTGGCGACCTCAAAACCCCAGGGCATAAAAAAGCCCGGCCATACAAGCCGGGCAGGTACACCCAAAGGAGCAAAAACAGGTGTCAGGGTTGGGAATTCGTGATGCCTCAGGCCACCGCCGCCAACCTGGCCTTGGCCTGGTTGACGCCCTTCTCGTGGAACTCGCCGCTCATGTTCAGGCCTTCGGCATGGATGAAGTCGACATCGTGGATGCCGATGAAAGCCATCACCTGGCGCAGGTACGGTTCCTGGTGGTCACTGCTGGCACCCGCATGGATGCCGCCGCGAGCAGTCAGGACGATGGCGCGCTTGCCGGTCAGCAGGCCTTGCGGGCCGGTCGGGGTGTACTTGAAGGTGATACCCGCACGCAGCACATGGTCCAGCCAGGCCTTCAGGGTGCTGGGGATGGTGAAGTTGTACATGGGCGCAGCCATCACCAGTACGTCGGCAGCCAACAACTCATCCGTCAGTTCGTTGGAACGGGCCAGGGCCTCCAGTTCGGCGGCGCTGCGCTGTTCTTCGGGTTTCATCCAGCCGCCCAGCAGGTTCGCGTCCAGGTGGGGAACCGGGCTTACTGCCAGGTCGCGCACAGTGATCTGATCGGCCGGGTGGGCGGCCTGCCATTGCTGGATGAAGTCCTTGGTAAGCTGACGGGAAACGGAATCCTGCTGGCGGGCGCTGCTTTCGATGATCAGTACGCGGGACATGGGGGGTGCCTCCATCGGCAAAAAAGGGTGCGATTCGATGGAGGTGAGATTAAGGCTTGACCTATCGATAAAAAAGCGTAAAAAGTGGGTCCAATCTATCGATTAATCAGTTTATTCCGCGCTGCAGTTCAAGGCGATCCGTAGTTTGATGATTTGCCGATTGAATTTGGCGGTGACATCGACGCTTTTACCCGCCGGTACGTTCACCCGGCGCACCCGTGGTGCCTCTGGGCCATTGCGGAAGGTCACCTTGCACGCCGCCGGGACCTGCCCATAGTTGTTGAGGGTGATGGCGCCAATGTCATAGGCCGTGTCATAGGCGGTGTAGTCGAGCTTGACCCCGGTCAGCTCCTTCTCCACATCGATGGGATAAGCCATGGCCCCGAGGGGCAGGCACATCAGTATTGCCGCACAACATTTCTTCATGGGCCGCTCTCCTTGAAAGAGCGCAGCTTAGGACAACAGGAGCGAAAGATGAAAGCGCCGCGCGTAACCCTTGACCAGTGGCGAACCCTGCAAGCAGTGGTCGATCACGGCGGGTTTGCCCAGGCCGCCGAGGCCTTGCACCGCTCGCAGTCATCGGTCAGCTACACCGTGGCCCGCATGCAGGAGCAGCTGGGCGTCCCGCTGTTGCGCATCGATGGCCGCAAGGCGGTGCTGACCGAGGCCGGCAATGTGCTGCTGCGCCGCTCGCGCCACCTGGTCAAGCAGGCCAGCCAGCTCGAAGACCTGGCCCACCACATGGAACAGGGCTGGGAAGCCGAGGTGCGCCTGGTGGTCGATGCCGCCTACCCCAGCGCCCGTCTGGTACGCGCGCTGGCTGCGTTCATGCCACAAAGCCGCGGCTGCCGGGTGCGCCTGCGTGAAGAAGTGCTGTCTGGCGTGGAGGAAGTGATGCACGAAGGCATCGCCGACCTGGCCATCAGCAGCTACAGCATCGGCGGCTACCTGGGCGCCGAGTTGAGCGCCGTGGAGTTCATCGCCGTCGCCCACCCCGAACACAGCCTGCACCGCCTGGGACGCGAACTGACCTTCCAGGACCTGGAAAGCCAGCTGCAGGTGGTGATCCGCGACTCCGGCCGCGCCCAACCGCGCGACGTCGGCTGGCTGGGCGCCGAGCAGCGCTGGACCGTCGGCAGCCTGGGCACCGCCGCCACCTTCGTCAGCAGCGGCCTGGGCTTTGCCTGGCTGCCCCGTCACATGATCGAGCGCGAGCTGCGCGAAGGCGTGCTCAAGCCATTGCCGCTGGATCAGGGTGGCAGCCGCCACCCACTGTTCTACCTTTACTCGAGCAAAGAGAAGACCCTGGGCCCGGCCACGCAGATTCTCATCGACCTGCTGCGCAATTTCGACACCGCGCCACTGGACGTGCCCTTCGCAGCCCCCCCACAAGCCTGAGAGGACCGCGCCCATGGCCTATTTCGAACACGAAGGATGCACGCTGCATTACGAGGAATATGGCCAGGGCGAACCCTTGGTGCTGCTGCACGGCCTGGGCTCCAGCTGCCAGGACTGGGAGTTGCAGGTGCCGGTGCTCAGCGGCCACTACCGGGTGATACTCATGGACATCCGCGGCCACGGTCGCTCCGACAAACCCGCTGACGGTTACCAGATCGCCACCTTCAGTGCCGACCTGCTGGCCCTGCTCGAACACTTGCACACAGGCCCGGTGCACTTCGTCGGCCTGTCCATGGGCGGCATGGTCGGCTTCCAGTTTGCCGTCGACCACCCACAATGGTTGCGCAGCCTGTGCATCGTCAACAGCGCCCCCGAGGTCAAGCGTCGCACCCGCAGTGACTGGCTATGGTGGTTCAAGCGCTGGAGCCTGGCGCGCGTGCTCAGTGTCGAAACCGTCGGCAAGGGGCTGGCCGAGCGGCTGTTCCCCAAACCACAACAGGCAGACCTGCGGCAGAAGATGGCCCAGCGCTGGGCGCGCAACGACAAACGCGCCTACCTGAAAAGCTTCGACGCCATCGTCGACTGGGGCGTGCAGGAACGCATCGGGCAGATTCACTGTCCTACCCTGGTGATCGCCGCCGACCACGATTACACGCCGATACAACTCAAACAGCGCTACGTCGCCCTCATACCCAACGCCAGGCTGGTCGTCGTCGACGATTCCCGGCACGCTACACCCCTCGATCAACCCGAGGTCTTCAACCAGACCCTGCTGCAATTCCTCGCAGCCGCTTCCACCTCTCAAGGATCTTTGAGCCCATGCTGAAAAAACTTCTGCTCACCGCCTGCTCGGTCGCCTTCGCCACCAGTGTCATGGCTTCCGACAAGACCCCGCACGTCCTGCTGGACACCAGCTTCGGCCAGGTCGAAATCGAGCTGAACGCCGAGAAGGCACCGCTCAGTACCAAGAACTTCCTGCAGTACGTGGACAGCGGCTTCTACAACAACACCATCTTCCACCGCGTGATCCCGGGGTTCATGGTCCAGGGCGGCGGTTTCACTGACCAGATGGTGCAAAAAGAAACCCAGGCCCCGATCAAGAACGAGGCCAACAACGGCCTGCAGAACACCCGCGGCACCCTGTCGATGGCACGCACGTCCAACCCGAACTCGGCCACCAGCCAGTTCTTCATCAACGTCGCCGACAACGACTTCCTCAACCCAGGTCGCGACGCCGGTTATGCCGTGTTCGGCAAAGTGACCAAAGGCATGGAAGTGGTCGATCAGATCGTCAACTCGCCGACCACCATCAAAAAAGGCATGCGCGACGTACCGGCCGATCCGGTCTATATCAAGTCCGCCAAACGTATCGACTGACTGCAGGCTTCACAGGGATGTGAAACCGCCTGAGGGTCGGACGAACAGGAGTGTTGTCGCCCATGCTGTACCGCCGTTTCGAAAGACTGATCGATATTTTCCGCGAGGCACCGAGCGAAGCCCCCCCGAGCACGGTGTGGCCGTTCTATCTGTACTACCTGCGCCAGGTATGGCCTAGTTTTCTTGCACTGCTGGTGGTTGGCCTGTTCGCCTCGCTGATCGAGGTGGCGATGTTCAGCTACCTCAGCCGCATCATCGACCTGGCTCAGGGTACGCCCAATGCCAACTTCTTCAGCGAGCACAGCGGCGAGCTGATCTGGATGCTGGTGGTGGTCCTGCTGTTGCGGCCAGTGTTCTTCGGCCTGCATGACCTGCTGGTGCACCAGACCATCAACCCTGGCATGACCAGCCTGATCCGCTGGCAGAACCATACCTACGTGCTCAAGCAGAGCCTGAACTTCTTCCAGAGCGACTTTGCCGGGCGCATTGCCCAACGCATCATGCAGACCGGCAACTCGCTGCGCGACTCCGCCGTACAGGCCGTGGACGCGCTATGGCATGTGCTGATCTACGCCATTACGTCGCTGGTGTTGTTTGCCGAGGCCGACTGGCGCCTGATGCTGCCGCTGCTGTTGTGGATCATCGGCTACATCGCCGCGCTCTGCTACTTCGTGCCGAGGGTGAAGGAACGCTCGGTAATTTCTTCCGACGCCCGCTCTAAGCTCATGGGGCGTATCGTCGATGGCTACACCAACATCGCCACCCTCAAGCTGTTCGCCCACACCGACTACGAACAGCAATACGCTCGCGAAGCAATCCGCGAACAAACCGAGAAAACCCAGCTGGCCTCGCGGGTGGTCACCAGCATGGACGTGGTCATCACCACGCTCAATGGCCTGCTGGTGGTCACTACCACCGGCCTTGCCCTGTGGCTGTGGAGCCAGTCGCTGATCACCGTTGGCGCCATCGCCCTGGCCACTGGCCTGGTGATCCGCATCGTCAACATGTCGGGCTGGATCATGTGGGTGGTCAACGGCATTTTCGAGAACATCGGCATGGTGCAGGACGGCCTGCAGACCATCGCCCAGCCGGTCACCGTCACCGACCTGCCCAATGCGCCGGCCCTGAAGGTCAGCCGCGGCGCGGTGCGTTTCGATGACGTCGACTTCCATTACGGCAAGGCTGCCAATGTCATAGAAGGGCTCAACCTGGACATCCGCCCGGGCGAGAAAATCGGTTTGATCGGCCCGTCCGGGGCAGGCAAGTCGACCTTGGTCAACCTGCTGTTGCGCCTGTACGACGTGCAGGGTGGGCGCATCCTCATCGACGGCCAGGACATTGCCAAGGTGAGCCAGGCCAGCCTGCGTGCACAGATCGGCATGATTACCCAGGACACCTCGCTGCTTCACCGTTCGATCCGCGACAACTTGCTGTATGGTCGCCCAGATGCCAGCGAGGCGGAGTTGATAGAAGCCGTGCGCCGTGCCCGCGCCGACGAGTTCATCCCGCAACTGTCGGATGCCCAGGGGCGTACCGGCTTCGATGCCCATGTGGGGGAGCGCGGGGTCAAGTTGTCGGGCGGTCAGCGTCAGCGTATCGCCATTGCCCGGGTCCTGTTGAAGAATGCGCCGATCCTGATCATGGACGAGGCCACTTCAGCGCTGGACTCGGAGGTGGAGGCTGCCATCCAGGAAAGCCTGGAGACGCTGATGCAGGGCAAGACGGTGATTGCCATCGCCCACCGGCTTTCCACCATTGCCCGTATGGACCGGTTGGTAGTGCTGGACAAGGGACGAATTGCCGAAAGTGGCAGCCACAGTGAGTTGCTGGAGCAGCAAGGGCTGTATGCCCGGTTGTGGCACCACCAGACCGGGGGCTTTGTCGGGGTCGATTGACGCTTGCACCGGCCTTTTCGCGGGCTCGCCCGCTCCCACAGGATCACCACAGGCCTCAGAACTGTGCAATACCTGTGGGAGCGGGCAAGCCCGCGAAAAGGCCGGCACAGGCAACACAAAACGCTCAGTCCCGGCGGTAGGGCAACATCCCCCGCGCCTCCTCGGCATACCCCTTGACCCCTTCCCGTTCCTGCAGCAGAAAATCCTCCACCGCCCGCCGCAACCCCGGGTGCAGCAGGTAATGCCACGACCGCGTCAACACCGGCTCGAACCCGCGTATCAACTTGTGCTCCCCCTGTGCCCCGGCATCGAAACGCTGGTAACCCTCGGCAATGGCAAAGTCCATGCCCTGGTAGAAACACGTCTCGAAATGCAGCCGATCGAACTCATCCAGGCAGCCCCAGTAGCGGCCAAACAGGCTGTCGCCGCCCACCAGGCTCAGGGCCATAGCCACATCACGCCCGCCCTGACGAGCCATTACCACGCGCACCGCCTCGGGCATGCGCTCGGCCAGCAGACTGAAAAATTCGCGCGTCAGGTAGGGGGCACGACGGCGCACCGCATAGGTGTTGGCATAGCACAGAAAGACGAAATCCCACTGTGCCTCGTCCAGTTCATCACCGCGGTACCAGCGGAAGTCGATACCCTGCCCCGCCACCTGCTCGCGCTCCTTGCGCATCTGCTTGCGCTTGCGCGAGCTGAGGCTGTCGAGAAAGTCCTGGAAGTCGCGATAACCCCGGTTTTGCCAGTGAAACTGGCAACCCAGGCGCTCCATCCACCCAGGCAGGCCCGCCAACTGCGCGTCCAGCGCCGGGTCGGTGAAATTGATGTGCGCTCCGGAAAGCCCACCCTTGCCCAGATACTCCGGCAGGGCCTGCAGCATCAACAAACCGTCAGCCGGATCGGCCGCTAGCAGCCGTGGGCCGCTGACCGGGCTGAACGGCACAGCGCCAAGCAGTTTTGGGTAGTAGGCGATACCGGCCCGCTCACAAGCATCGGCCCAACCATGATCGAACACATACTCGCCAAACGAGTGCCACTTGCGGTACGCGGGCAACAGCGCCCGTACCTGTCCGTCACGCTCCAGCACCAGGTGCTCGGCGGCCCAGCCAGTGTTGCGCGCCACGCTGCCGCTGTCCTCCATTGCACTGAGAAAAGCATGGCGCAGGAAGGGTTGGCCGGCTGGCACAAGGGCATCCCAGGTGGCCGTCGGCAGATCACGCAGGTGGGCAAGGCTGTACAGGCTGGTCACGTTTTCGGCTCGCTGTCTGAAGACCGTCAGTATCCCCAAGGAAGGCCCGTCGCTCAAATGACGAACGCCGGGTGGGTCCTTTAATACTCAATTACTTAACAACAGTGCCACTAATCAGACATTAATCTGTCATTGGCCCCCGCAATACTTGCGCCTGTTTTCCGGAACCCTAGAACCTGTCTATTCAGGCCCTTTCCGAAGACATGCCAACGCAGGGGCAGGCGCTTGAGCCTCCCCCATTTTTTTCAGTAGGGAGAACCTTATGCGTCTTGTTTCCACACTTACCGGAGTAAGCCTCACCGGCATGATGCTGGCCCTGAGTGCCCCGGCCAGTGCTGCTGTCGACGCCAAGCTGCTCGAAATGCTCCGCGCCAATGGCTCGATCAACCAGGCGCAGTACAACGAACTGCAGGGCGACCTGGCAAAAGAAACCAAGGAAAAGGCCGACCAGAAAGCTCAGTCCGAACGCATGAGCTCCTTTGAACAAAAAGTGGCATGGGCCGCCAAGACCCAGATCAAGGGTGACGTGCGCCTGCGTTACGAAGACGTCAACGTCGACGATCCGAACAGCAGCAGCGGCAACCAGGACCGCCAGCGAGTACGTGCCCGTGTCGGCTTCTACAGCGAGATCAACCCGCAGGTCGACGCTGGGGTTCGTATCGCCACTGGCAGCAGCGCTGACCGACGTTCGACCAACCAGAGCTTCGACAACTACTTCGACAAGAAGTCGCTGTGGGTCGACCTGGCCTACCTCGACTGGCATCCGACTGCAGTGCCTAACCTGCACCTGATTGGCGGCAAGATGCAACAGCCTTGGGTGAGCATGGGCGACATCATCTGGGATAGCGACATCAACCCGGAAGGTGTGGCGGCCACTTACAAGGCTGACCTGGGCGGGGCCGAAGTCTTTGCCAGCGCCGGTCAGTACACCCTGAAGGACAACGTCGATGGTGACGGCGTCCAGTACAAGCACGATGCGCAGGTCTACCACGGCCAGTTGGGCGCCAAGTTCGCGCCGGCCGACGTGCTCAAGCTCACCGTGGGTGCCAGCATCTATGGTTACGACAACGACAAGGAAGCCGCCATCCTGCAGTCGTTCGGCAACACCACCAACGAGTTCAATCTGGTGGAAGGCTTTGGCCAGATCGACTTCACTGGCTTGGCCATTCCGCTGTCGGCCTATGGCCAGTACGTGAAGAACACCGACAGCACCGACGGCGAAGATCAGGCCTGGCTGGCTGGCCTGAAAACCAAAATGGGTGCCTGGAGCCTGGACTACAACTACCGCGATGTGCAGCGTAACGCGGTGGTCAGCCTGTTCACCGATTCGGACTTCGGCAACGGCTACACCGGTTCGCGTGGTCACAAGTTCAAGGTCGGTTACGAAATCGACAACAACTTCTCCCTGGGTGCTGCCTACCTGATGGCCAAGACCGACCTGTCGCAGCTGCCGAACAGCAATGCTGACGTCGACACCCTGCAGGTTGATCTGGAAGCCAAGTTCTAAGCGACACCCTGCACTGCTTCACCTGAAGCGGGAAACGCCGACCCCATCCGGCGTTTCCCGCTTCTTTTTGCCTGTGTGAAATGCGCCGGCCCCTTCGCGGGCTTGCCCGCTCCCACAAAATCACCACAGACCTTGAGAACTGTGCTGTACCTGTGGGAGCGGGCAAGCCCGCGAAGAGGCCGTAACAGGCGCCTGATGAATCAGCGCTTGCGCAGAATCACGCTACCAATCGAATACCCCGCACCAAACGAGCTCAACACGCCCAACGAGCCCTTGGCCAGGTCATCCTGGTACAGGTGGAAGGCAATCACCGACCCCGCCGAGCTGGTATTGGCGTAACGGTCCAGAATCACCGGTGCCTCTTCCTCGGCCACTTCACGCCCCAACAGTTTCTTGACGATCAGCTGGTTCATGCTGAGGTTGGCCTGGTGCAGCCAGAAGCGCTTCACGTCGCCCGGTTGCAACCCGTTCTCCTGCAGGTGCTCACCGATCAGCTCGGCCACCTTCGGGCACACCTCGCGGAACACCTTGCGGCCTTCCTGGATGAACAGCTTGTCCGCAGCGCCTTCGCCCTCTTCCGCCGCACGGTTGAGGAAGCCGAAGTTGTTGCGGATGTTGTTGGAGAACTCAGTCCAGAGCTTGCTGCTGACGATGTCGAACTGGTGCGCCGAAGTGGCCTGGTCGGCACGCTCCAGCAACACGGCGGTGGCGGCATCGCCAAAAATGAAATGGCTGTCGCGGTCACGGAAGTTGAGGTGGCCGGTGCACACTTCGGGGTTGACCATCAGCACCGCCCGCGCCTGGCCCAGCGCTACGCTGTTGGCGGCGGTCTGTATGCCGAAGGTGGCCGACGAGCAGGCCACGTTCATGTCGAAGGCAAAGCCCTGGACACCCAGTGCCTGTTGCACTTCGATGGCGATCGCCGGGTAAGGGCGCTGCAAGTTGGAGCAGGCGACGATCACCCCGTCGACATCAGCCGCCGTCCGGCCTGCGCGCTCCAGGGCCTGGCGGGCAGCGGCCACGGCCATTTCACACAGCACCGACGGTTCATCGTTGCTACGCTCGGGCAGGCGCGGCTTCATGCGCTGCGGGTCGAGGATACCGGCCTTGTCCATGACAAAGCGGCTCTTGATGCCCGAGGCCTTTTCGATAAACGCCGCGTCGGAGAGCGGCGCCGCCTCGACTTCACCGCGCTCGATGGCGGCAGCGTTGTCCTGGTTGAACTGCTGCGACCAGGCATTGAAGGAAGCCACCAGCTCTTCGTTGGAAATGCTCTGGGCCGGGGTGTACAGGCCGGTGCCGCTGATCACGACGTTATGCACGGTCGTTCCTCTGGTCAAAGGCCATCGCCACGGGGCGCTGGCTGGAAACATGACAGGTTAATGGCACTTTAGTGCCAATTCAGGGGCATACGTTTACCCCCGCGCGGCGGGCTTATCCGCCAAGGGCCGCAAAGCGGCCCCAAACGCCCCAAAGTTTGCCACAAATAATGGAGGTTAGCCTTCCACCTGACTCCATTGTTTGCTCAATCGCTTGTCAGAAATCGGCACCTTGGTCCCCAACTGCTGGGCAAACAGCGACACTCGATATTCTTCCAGCCACCAGCGGTACACGGTCAGTTGCTCATCGCGCTTGCCTTCCTGGGCATGCTTGTCGGCACGGGCCTTGTACTGCGCCCACAGGTTGGCCAATTCGCCGCTCCACACCCGGTCCTTCTGTACTTGCGAGCCGAGTTTCTCGAGGCGCAATTCAACCGCCTTGAGGTAACGCGGCAACTCCTTGAACCACACCCCAGGCGTTTCGCGTACGAAGCCCGGGTACACCAGGTTGCCTAGCTGCTGCTTGATGTCGTTCAGTGCCACCGCTTGGCTCAGGTCGATCTTGCCCTTGAAGCGTTTCTGCAGACCATGCCACAGCTTCAGCACTTCCAGGGTCTGCCTTGCCAGGCGCTCGGCATGCTCGGCCCAGCTGCCGCGCTTGCGTTCAGCCAGCGCGGCCAAGGCCGCGCCATCACGTGGCAACGGTTGTTCGCCTTCAAGGATGCAACTGTCCAGGCTGGCCAGCAGAATGTCTTCGACCAGCGCCTCTACCCGCCCCATTTCACGGTACAGCAGGCCCAGCTCGGTCAGCCCCGGCAGCTTGCCGCGCAGGAACTTGGCCGGCTCGGCCAGTTGCTGCAGCAACAGCCGTTGCAAGGCGCGGCGGTGCTGAAACTCGGCTTCGGCCTGGGTCGAGAAGCGCCCTTCACGCACAGTGCCGTTGTCTTCCACCAGCGCCGGGTACACGGTCATCGACAGGCCGGCGATCTTCTGCTGGGCGGTCTGCTTCACTTCGCTGAAGGCCTTGGCCTGCACCGGCTGCTCACCCTTGGCGTCACGCGGCACGGCCAGGGCAGCCTGGCTGGCGGCAGCAAAGCGCGCGGTCAGTTCCGCCAGGTCGCGGCCTTCGCCAAGGAACTTGCCCTGGCCATCGACCACTTCGATGTTCATGCGCAGGTGGCCCTCGACCTGGTTGACCGACTCGTCCCAGGCCTCATCCGACACACGCGCACCGGTCATGCGCAGCAGCTCCTGGCCCAGGGCCTGTGGCAGCGCCCCTTGGCCGAAGGTCATGCGCGCCAGCGAAGCCTTGACGAAGTCTGGCACCGGGACAAAGTTCTTGCGCAGGGCCTTGGGCAGGTTGCGCACCAGCGCCACGCACTTGGCCTCCAGCAGGCCCGGCACCAGCCACTCCAGGCGCTCGCCCGGCAGGCTCGGCAACAGCGGCGCCGGCACCCGCACCGTCACACCATCACGGGGGTGGCCGGGCTCGAAGTGGTAGCTCAGCGGCAGGCGCAGATCGCCCACCTGCATACTGTCGGGGTACTGTGCGGCGGTCACTTCGCTGGCCTCGCGGGCCAGCACGTCCTCCTCGCGCATGATCAGCAGGTTGGCGTCCTTCTGGCTGCCCATGCGGTACCAACTGTCGAAGGTCGCCGTCTGGTGGATTTCCGCCGGCAGGCGCGCGTCGTAGAAAGCGTACAGCGTTTCTTCGTCAGCCAGGATGTCACGCCGGCGAGCCTTGGCTTCCAGCTCGTCCAGCTCTTCAAGCAGGCGCTTGTTGGCCGCCAGGCACTTGGCCCGCGACTGGATTTCGCCACCCACCAGGCCTTCGCGGATAAACAGCTCGCGCGAGGTCGCCGGGTCGATCGGGCCGTAGTGCACTGGCCGGCGGCCGACCAGGATCAGCCCGTAGAGGGTGATCTGCTCGTAGGCCACTACCTGCCCGCGCTTCTTCTCCCAGTGCGGCTCGAAATGGTTTTTCTTGATCAGGTGGCCGGCCAGCGGTTCGATCCAGTCCGGCTCGATCTTGGCCACCATGCGCGCATACAGCTTGGTGGTTTCGACCAGCTCGGCAGCCATGACCCACTGCGGGCGCTTGCGCCCCAGGCCCGACGAAGGATGCACCCAGAAGCGCCGCTGACGGGCGCCCTGGTAGTCGCCCTCTTCGGTCTTCTGGCCAATCTGGCTGAGCAGCCCGCTGAGGATTGCCTTGTGCATCTTCTGGTAATCGGTCGGTTCCTTGTTCACCGTCAGCTGCAGGTCACGGCAAATCAGCGCCAACTGACGATGAGCATCGCGCCACTCGCGCAGCCGCAAGTAGTTCAGGAAGTGCTTGCGGCACCAGTTGCGCAGCGGGTTGGCGGTCAGCGCCTGGCGTTGTTCCTCGAAGCCGCGCCACAGGTTGACCAGCGCAGCGAAGTCCGAGTCCACGTCCTTCCACTGTGCGTGCGCCTGATCGGCGGCCTGCTGGCGTTCTGGAGGGCGTTCACGCGGGTCCTGCACCGACAGCGCGCTGGTGACGATCAGCACTTCCTGCAGGCTGCCCAGGCGCGCGCCTTCAAGCAGCATGCGGCCCAGCCGCGGATCGATCGGCAAGCGCGCCAGCTGGCGGCCAATTGGCGTCAGCTGGTTCTCGCGGTTGACCGCCGAAAGCTCCTGCAACAGGTTGAAGCCGTCGCTGATGGCTTTGCCATCCGGCGGCTCGATGAACGGGAAGGCATCGATTGCGCCCAGGCGCAGGTGCAACATCTGCAGGATCACCGCCGCCAGGTTGGTGCGCAGAATCTCCGGGTCGGTAAACGCTGGCCGGCTGTTGAAGTCCTCTTCGCTGTAGAGACGCACGCAAATGCCCGGCTCGACCCGGCCGCAACGGCCTTTACGCTGGTTGGCACTGGCCTGTGACACTGCCTCGATCGGCAGGCGCTGGACCTTGGCGCGGTAGCTGTAGCGGCTGATGCGCGCAGTACCGGTGTCAATCACATAGCGGATGCCAGGCACGGTCAGCGAGGTTTCGGCGACGTTGGTGGCCAGCACCACGCGGCGCCCGGTGTGCGGTTGGAAGATACGCTGCTGCTCGGCCGGCGACAGGCGCGCGTACAGCGGCAAAATCTCGGTATGGCGCAGTTGCGCCTTGCGCAGGATCTCGGCGGCATCACGGATTTCCCGCTCGCCCGGCAGGAAGATCAGCACATCGCCCGGGCCCTTGCCTTCGCTGCGTTCGTGCTGCGCCAGCTCGTCGAGGGTGGCAAGGATGGCCTGATCGACAGTGAGGTCATCCTCGATCTGGTTGCCCTCTTCGTCCTGCTCGCTGGTCAGCGGGCGGTACCAGGTGTCCACCGGGAAGGTGCGCCCGGACACCTCGATGATCGGCGCACCGTCGAAGTGCCTGGAGAAGCGCTCCAGGTCGATGGTGGCCGAGGTGATGATCAGTTTCAGGTCCGGTCGGCGATGCAGCAACGTTTTCAGGTAGCCGAGCAGGAAGTCGATGTTCAGGCTGCGCTCGTGCGCTTCGTCGACGATGATCGTGTCATAGCGTTCAAGGAAGCGGTCATGCTGGGTTTCGGCCAGGAGAATGCCGTCGGTCATCAGCTTGACCAAGGTGTTGGAATCGCTCTGGTCTTCGAAACGCACCTGGTAACCGACCAGCGCGCCCAAGGGCGTGCCCAGCTCTTCGGCGACTCGCGCGGCCACGCTACGCGCTGCGATCCTGCGTGGCTGGGTATGGGCGATCAACCCATGGCTGCCACGGCCAAGCTCCAGGCAGATTTTCGGCAACTGGGTCGTCTTGCCAGAGCCGGTTTCGCCGGCGATCACCAATACCTGGTTTTCGGCCAAGGCCTTCTTGATTTCGTCACGCTTGGCGGCGATGGGCAGGTTGTCGTCGTAGCGTACGGTCGGCACGCTCTGCTGACGCGCGGTGACCTGAGCGCAGGAGGCCTGGACCTTCTCCACCCACTGCGCCAGCTTCGCCTCGTCGGGGCGCTTGCGCAGTTCGTGCAGTTGCCGGCGCAGGCGATGGCGGTCGGCAATCATGGCGTGGTCGAGGTTTTGCAGCAGTTTGTCGATGGCGTGGTCAGTCATGGGGCTTTTTAGTGATGCAGGTGAGCCTGCTTTTTCATGATCGGCATTCGGAAAGTCGGGCGATTGTCGCAGATTTGCGGATTCTCTGCTGCCTGCACGCTCCCTGTGGGAGCGGCCTTGTGTCGCGATAGGGCCGCAAAGCGGCCCCAGCAATTTCTGCGTGGTCGCTGATGGCCGGGGTCCGCTACGCGGCCCTTTCGCGACGCAAGGCCGCACAAAGGTGGCGTCCTGGGACAGATTGCACTTGGCGAACGGCAGCGGCGGGTGGCGCAGTTGCTCAAGGCGTGCTCAACGCTCGGTACTTGCGCGGTCTCCTGTGGGAGCGGGCGAGCCCGCGAAGCAGCCACCGCGTTGCATGGCACCGGCCTTGCCGGTGTTCGCGGGCATGCCCGCTCCCACAGGGATCACGCCAGCTTTCAGAAATTGAGCAAGACAGTTGCTCCCACTTTGACCGTGATGCTTTCAACACGAATGTTTAGCCGAGTGCGATGTAAAGGTTGCCATTCACTGCTTTAATCAACCTTACGCCGCATGTGAGTATCAAAGGCATGACTCCCGCCCAGCCCATCGCCCCACCGTCGTCCCGCCCTTCGCTACCGAAGGCCCGGAGCCGTGCCGGGGAAAATCCGCTGGTCCACATCATCCTCGCCTTCTGGGCCTTGTGGCACTGCCGTCACGCGCGCCCACCGGACACCTCGCTCACGCCATTGTGACCAAACCCGGCCAGCGTCTGGCCGTTTGACTCAACCGGGCCGCCTGCTTGCGCGGTGGCCCTGCGCGTCTATGAGCGAATTGATCATGCACTTTGCCCCTGTAGAGCAGGCTACCCGTTTTCTGGCCGACAACCCCGATATCGAGCTGTTCGAACTGTTCATCCTCGACGCCAACGGTGTGCCACGCGGCAAGCTGTTGCACCGCGAGGAACTGCTGGCCGTGTACCAGACAGGCCGGCCACTGCCCAGCACCATCCTTGGCCTGACCCTCAATGGCGACGACGTGGAAAACTCCGGCCTGGTGTGGGACGTCGGCGATATCGACTGCCGTGCCTACCCGCTTGACGGCAGCCTGGTGCGCCTGCCCTGGCGCCGGGTCCCCACCGCCGCAGTGCAGGTGAGCATGCACCCCAGCGAGGGGCTGCCGGCCAGCATCGCGGACCCACGCCATGTGCTGCTGCGCACCATCGAAGCGCTGAAGGCTGACGGTTATCACCCGGTGATGGCCTGCGAGCTGGAGTTCTACCTGCTTGACCAGCAGCGTGATGCCCAGGGCCGCCCACAACCGGCACTGGACAACGATGGCGGCCGCCCACGCAGCACCCAGGTCTATGGCCTGCGCGAACTGGAGCAGATCGAACCGTTCCTCGCCGACCTGTACGCTGCCTGCAAGGCCCAAGGCATCCCGGCGCGCACGGCCATTTCCGAGTACGCCCCAGGCCAGGTGGAAATCACCCTGGAGCATGGCGATGCGCTGCAGGCGATGGACCAGGCGGTGCGCTACAAGCGCCTGGTAAAAGGTGTGGCCCATGCCCACGGCATGCAGGCCTGCTTCATGGCCAAGCCATTCGCCCAACTGGCCGGCACCGGCATGCACATGCACCTGAGCCTGGCCGACAGCGCCGGCAACAACCTGTTCGCCAGCGAAGACAAGGCCGGCACCCCGCTGCTGCGCCAGGCCGTGGCCGGCATGCTGCGCCACCTGCGCGACTCGCTGCTGCTGTTCTGCCCCAACGCCAACTCCTTCCGCCGCTTCCAGGCCAACAGCTATGCGCCCCTGGCGCCAACCTGGGGCGTGGACAACCGCACCGTGAGCCTGCGTGTGCCAGGAGGCCCTGCCAACAGCCGCCATGTGGAGCACCGCATCTGTGGCGCAGATGCCAACCCTTACCTGGCTGCAGCGGCGATCCTTGCTGCCAGCCACTGGGGCATCCGCGAACAGCTTGACCCAGGCGCGCCCGTTGAAGGCAACGGCTATGCCCAGGCCACCGAACACCTGCCCACTGACTGGCTGACCGCACTCGACGCCCTGCAACATTCCGATTGGGCCCGTGAAGCATTGGGCGAAGACTTCTTTGGCGTGTACCTGAAGGTCAAGCGCGCCGAGTACCGCCAGTTCATGGCCGAAGTCAGCGAACAGGACTGGCGCTGGTACCTGCACCAGGCCTGAGCCCCTAAATAACAAGGAACACCCATGAACGCAGCATTGAACAACGGCCCGGCGCAGCGCGCGCCGTCCTACTACAGCGCCACCCTCAACGACCACACTGCGTACCCGCAACTCAAAGGCACGGTGCAGGTGGATGTGGCGATCATCGGCGGTGGCTTTACGGGCGTGGCCACGGCGGTTGAACTGGCCGAGCGCGGCCTGAAGGTCGCCATCGTCGAAACCAACCGTATCGGCTGGGGCGCCAGCGGGCGCAACGGCGGCCAGGTGACCGGCAGCCTGTCGGGCGACGAGGCCATGCGCTCGCAGATGCGCAACCACCTGGGCGCCGAAGTTGACGACTTCATCTGGCACTTGCGCTGGCGCGGGCACCAGGTGATCGAGCAGCGCGTGGCGCGCTATGGCATCGATTGCGACCTCAAGCGTGGCCACCTGCATGCAGCCATGAAGCCTTCGCACATGAACGAACTGCGTGCGTTCGAGGCCGAAGCACAGCGCCGCGGCATGGGCGATCAGGTGCAATTGCTCGATCGCGCTGCAGTGGCCGAGCATCTGCAAAGCCCGCTTTATCTGGGTGCGTTGAAGAACCTGCGCAACCTGCACCTGCACCCACTCAACCTGTGCCTGGGCGAAGCCCGTGCCGCGCATGGCCTGGGTGCACTGATATTCGAAAATTCCGAAGTGCTGGACATCGTCCATGGCCCGCGCCCGGCGGTGGTTACCGCCCACGGCCGGGTGGAGGCACGCCAGGTGATGTTGGCCGGCGATGTGTATCACAAGCTGGAAAAGCGCCAGCTCAAGGGCAAGATCTTCCCAGCCATGGGCGGTATCGTCACCACCGCGCCGCTGGGTGAGCTGGCCGAGCAGATCAACCCGCAGGACCTGGCGGTGTACGACTGCCGCTTCGTCCTCGACTACTACCGCCTGACGGCCGACAAGCGCCTGCTGTTCGGCGGCGGCGCCAACTACTCGGGCAAGGATTCACGGGACATCGAAGGCGAATTGCGCCCCTGCATCGAACGCACCTTCCCGGCATTGAAGGGGGTGCCGATCGAGTTCCAGTGGAGCTGCGCCATGGGCATCGTGGTCAACCGCATCCCGCAGTTGGGCAAGCTGTCGGACAACGTGTGGTACTGCCAGGGTTACTCGGGGCATGGCATTGCCACCAGCCACATCATGGGCGAGATCATGGCCGAAGCGTTGACCGGGACGCTGGAGAAGTTCGACACCTTCGCCCAGTGCAAGCATGTGCGAGTGCCGATGGGGGACTTGCTGGGGAACCCGCTGCTGGCGGCGGGGATGTGGTATTACCAGATGCTCGAGAAGCTGCGCTGAGTTGCGCGGATGTAGGAGCGGGTTTACCCGCGAAAGGGCCGGCCCTGCTGACCGATCTCCACCCGCCGTTCACCGTTGTCGCCACTACCGTATTCGCGGGTAAACCCGCTCCTACCGGGGCTCACAATGTCTGAAGACGGCGCCGCATCTTATTGTGGGGCCTTGTGTCGCGAAAGGGGCGCAAAGCGCCCCCAGCCATCGTTGCATCACCGCCGAAATCCCAGGGCCGCGTCGCGGCCCTTTCGCGACACGAGGCCGCCCCCACACTGAGCGTGCAGGCTTGTGGTCAGGCGATCTTCTTCAAGCCTTGCTTCTTGAGCTCTTCATCACGCAGTTCGCGGCGCAGGATCTTGCCCACGTTGGTGGTCGGCAGCGAATCGCGGAACTCGATGTGGCGCGGTACCTTGTAGCCGGTAACGTTGGCACGCATGTGCTCCATCACCTGCTCCTTGGTCACGGTCATGCCCGGCTTGACCACGATGAAGACCTTGATCACTTCACCCGACTTCTCGTCCGGCACACCGATGGCTGCGCACTGCAGCACGCCCGGCAGGGCCGCCAACACGTCTTCCAGCTCGTTGGGGTATACGTTGAAGCCCGAGACCAGGATCATGTCTTTCTTGCGGTCGACGATGCGCATGTAGCCGTCCGCCTGGATCACGGCGATGTCGCCGGTCTTCAGCCAGCCTTCGCTGTCGAGAATCTCGGCCGTGGCATCTTCACGCTGCCAGTAGCCCTTCATCACCTGCGGGCCCTTGACACACAGCTCGCCCACTTCGCCAAGCGGCAACTCATTGCCAGCGTCGTCGATGACCTTGCACAGGGTCGACGGCACCGGAATACCGATGGTGCCCACCTGGTTCGCTTCCGAGGGGTTCACCGCCGCCACCGGGCTGGTTTCGGTCATGCCATAGCCTTCGCAGATGGCGCAACCGGTAACGGCCTTCCAGCGCTCGGCCACGCTTAGCTGCAAGGCCATACCGCCCGACAGGGTGATTTTCAGCGCCGAGAAATCCAGGGCTCGGAACGCCTCGTTGTTGCACAGGGCAACGAACAAGGTGTTGAGGCCCACAAAGCCGCTGAACTTCCACTTGCCCAGTTCCTTGACCATCGCCGGCAAGTCTCGCGGGTTGCTGATCAGCACGTTGTGGTTGCCGATCAGCATCATCGCCATGCAATGGAAGGTAAACGCATAGATGTGGTAAAGCGGCAGCGGGGTGATGAGGATTTCGCAGCCTTCGTGCAGGTTGGCGCCCATCAGTGCGCGGCACTGCAGCATGTTGGCCACCAGGTTGCGGTGGGTCAGCATGGCGCCTTTGGCCACGCCGGTGGTACCGCCGGTGTACTGCAGCACCGCCACGTCGTTGGCCTGCGGGTTGGCTTCGGTCACTGGCTGGCCCTTGCCCAGCGCCAGGGCGTCATTGAAACGCACGGCCTGCGGCAGGTTGTAGGCCGGCACCATCTTCTTCACGTATTTGATCACGCTGTTGATCAGCAGGCGCTTGAGTGGTGGCAGCAGGTCGGCCACTTCGGTGACGATAACGTGCCTGACCTGGGTTTTGGGCACCACTTTTTCCGCCAGGTGGGCCATGTTGGCCAGGCACACCAAGGCCTTGGCACCCGAGTCGTTGAACTGGTGTTCCATCTCCCGCGCGGTGTACAGCGGGTTGGTGTTGACTACGATCAGCCCGGCACGCATGGCACCGAAGACCGCGACCGGGTATTGCAGGACATTGGGCAGTTGCACGGCAATGCGGTCACCCGGCTTGAGGTCGGTATGCTGCTGCAGCCAGGCGGCAAACGCCCCCGACAACGCATACAACTCGCCATAAGTGATAGTCTTGCCCAGGTTGCTAAAGGCCGGTTTGTCGGCAAAGCGTTGGCAGGATTGCTTGAGTACTGCCTGGATATTGGGGAATTCGTCAGGATTGATTTCCGCCGTAATCCCGGCTGGGTACTTATCCTTCCAAAAATTTTCGATCATGGAAGCCCACTCCTTCAGCAACAGCGAAGTTCGATTCACGCGTCGATGCGCTTATTATTGATATGAGATGACGGTTCGTTGCAAACCGGATCATCTGGAAGCGGGCCGAGAGTAACAGCTTTGTCTGGGGTCGCCTAGAGGCCAAAACAGGCCTTACGGTCACAAAAATGACTCAATGAACAATACAGGTCATTTTTAGAGTAATTATCCAAAATGTCGCAGATAAGGCTGTATAGAGCCTGTTAGAGCGGTTTAAGGCATTCGCGGGTAAACCCGCTCCTACATTGGGCGATGCAGGAGCGGGTTTACCCGCGAAGAAGCCATCCCGGTATCACGCTATATCACGCAACTCCCGCCGCAAAATCTTGCCCACCGGCGTCATGGGCAACGATTCGCGCAGCACGATGTGCTTGGGTACTTTGTAGCCGGTGAAGTTGGCCTTGCAGTAGGCCTTCAGCTCATCAACGCTCAGCCCCCCCTCGCGCGGCACCACGAACAGCTTGACCGCCTCGCCGGAACGCTCGTCCGGCACACCGATAGCCGCACAGTTGGCGACCTTGGGATGCCCCATCACCACATCCTCGATTTCGTTGGGGTACACGTTGAAGCCCGAGACGATGATCATGTCCTTCTTGCGGTCGACGATGCGGGTGAAGCCGTCCGGGTCGATCACCGCGATATCACCGGTCTTGAACCAGCCTTCTGCATCCAGTGCCTGGGCCGTTGCCTCGGGCTGCTGCCAGTACCCCTTCATGACCTGCGGGCCTTTGATGCAAAGCTCGCCCCGCTCGCCCAGCGGCAGTTCGTTGCCCTCATCATCGATGACCTTGAACGCAGTACCCGCCACGGGGATGCCCACGGTACCCAGACGCGCCAGCTGGCCGTAGGGGTTGGTGCTGGCCACCGGCGAGGTTTCTGTCAGGCCGTAGCCTTCAACGATGCGGCACCCGGTAAGGTCTTCCCAGCGCTCGGCGGTGGCCTTGACCAGCGCTGTGCCACCAGAGTTGGTGACCTTCAGCGCCGAGAAGTCCAGCTGACGGAAGCCCGGGTGGTCCATCAGTGCGACAAACAGGGTATTGAGGCCCAGCAAGGCAGAGAAACGCCACTTGCCCAGCTCCTTGATGAAGCCGGGAATATCCCGCGGGTTGGTAATCAGCACATTATGGTTGCCGGTGACCATCATGCACATGCAATTCGCGGTGAAGGCATAGATGTGGTACAGCGGCAGCGGCGCGATCATCACTTCCTGGCCGTCCTTCAGCAGCTTCTGCCCATCGGGGCCGTGCTGCGAGAAGCAGGCCAGCACCTGCAGCATGTTGGCCACCAGGTTGCCATGGGTGAGCATCGCGCCCTTGGCCAGGCCGGTGGTGCCGCCGGTGTACTGCAGCACCGCGATGTCATCGAGGTTCAGCGACACCGGTTTGGGCGACAGCCCGCGGCCCTCGCGCAGCACCTGCTTGAACGGCACCGCCTGGGGCAACCGGTAGGCCGGTACCATCTTCTTCAACTTGTCGACCACGGTGTTGACCAGCCAGCCCTTGGCGGCCGGCAGCAGGTCGCCCATCTTTGCCTCGATCAGGTACTCGATACCGGTATCGGGCAGCACCTCCTGCACGCGCTTGCCGAACATGTTCAGGTACACCAGCGCACGCGCGCCACTGTCCTTGAACTGGTGGCGCATCTCGCGCTCGGTGTACAGCGGGTTGGTATTGACCACGATCAGCCCGGCGCGCATGGCACCGAAGACGGCGATGGGGTACTGCAGCACATTGGGCATCTGTACGGCGATGCGCTCACCCGGTTTGAGGTCGGTGTGCTGCTGCAACCAGGCAGCGAAGGCTGCCGAATGGCGCTCCAGTTCCGCGTAGCTGAGGGTCACGCCCAGGTTGCTGAACGCCGGGCGGTCGGCAAAGCGCTTGCAGGAGCGCTCGAACACCTCGACGACCGAGGCGTAGGCATTGATGTCGATGGTGGAAGGCACGCCTGCCGGGCGCTTGTCATTCCAGAAGTCGGCTTGCATTTATTATTGTTCCTCTGCCTGGACCTGCACTGCGTCCTTTAGTCCTTTACCTGACCGCCTGCTGGCGAAAAGGCGTTGATTCGACGTTAGCAGGTAAACCCAAGGTGGCATATACGCCAAGTGCCGCCATTAACATTGTGAATCTTATTTGTGCCCCTCCTGCAATCTGGCCCGTTGTGCATACACTGTTCGGGTAACCGCGCGCACAAGGACCCGCCATGCCTCACGACGCCTTCTGGCTGCCCGCCAGTGAGCACTGCAGCCTGTACGTACACCAATGGCTGCCGGCCACACCGGTAAAGGCCGTGGTGCTGCTGGCCCATGGCATGGCCGAGCATGCCGGGCGCTACCAGCGCCTGGGCCAGGCCCTGAGCGAGGCCGGCTTTGCCCTGTTCGCTGCCGATCAGCGTGGCCACGGGCGCACGGCCGAACTGGGCAACCTCGGCCTGTTCGCCCGCCATCATGGCTGGAATGCCGTGGTCAACGACCTTGGGTGTGTGGCCCAGCACATAGGCCAGCAGTTCCCGTGCACGCCGCTGTTCCTGTTCGGCCACAGCATGGGCAGCTACATCGCCCAGGCGTACCTGCTGCATCACAGTGGCAGCCTGCACGGGGCGATCCTCAGCGGTTCCAACTACCAACCGGCCGTGCTGTACCGCCTTGCGCGGCTGATTGCCCGGCTGGAGTCCTGGCGCCAGGGGCCACTGGGCAAGAGTGCACTGATCGAATGGTTGTCCTTCGGTTCGTTCAACAACGCCTTCAAGCCCAACCGCACGGCCTTCGACTGGCTCAGCCGCGACCCGGGCGAGGTCGATCAGTACGTGAATGACCCGTTGTGCGGCTTTCGCTGCACCAACCAGTTGTGGCTCGATCTGCTGCAAGGCTTGGCGCAGATCAGTCAGCCGGGTAACCTCGCGCAGATCGATCCCAACCTGCCGATGCTGGTGATCGGCGGTGAATGTGATCCGGTCAGTGCCGGCAAGCGTCTCACCCATCTGGCCGACGCCCTGCGCGCGACCGGCAACCGACATGTACAGCTGCGCATCTATCCTGAGGCGCGGCATGAAGTACTCAACGAAACCAACCGTGGCGAGGTCATCGCCGATATTCTCGGCTGGCTGGAACAGGCGCTGGCCCTTGGCCGCCCTGCGCGCAGTGAATGATAGCCGCCCTCGCCCAACGCTTAAGGAAGCATCGATGTCCCAGGTCACCAACACGCCTTACGAAGCCCTCGAAGTCGGCCAGAAGGCCGAGTACAAGAAGTCCGTTGAAGAACGCGACATTCAGCTGTTCGCCGCGATGTCCGGTGACCACAACCCGGTTCACCTGGATGCTGAGTTCGCCGCCAAGAGCATGTTCCGCGAACGTATTGCCCATGGCATGTTCAGCGGCGCGCTGATCAGTGCGGCAGTGGCCTGCACCCTGCCTGGCCCTGGCACCATCTACCTGGGCCAGCAGATGAGCTTCCAGAAACCGGTGAAAATCGGCGACACCCTGACCGTGCGCCTGGAAATCCTCGAGAAGCTGCCCAAGTTCAAGGTGCGCATCGCCACCAATGTGTACAACCAGAACGACGAGCTGGTGGTCGCGGGTGAAGCCGAGATCCTGGCGCCGCGCAAGCAGCAGACCGTCGAGCTGGTATCGCCGCCGAACTTTGTGGCGAGCTGAAGTGTGATGCAGCCAGCTTCTTCTTCAAGGCTGCTCTCCTGGGTAACCCGCTAACGCGTTGATTTAGCAGGCACCCTGAGGGAGCGGGCTTGCCCGCGAAGCGGCCGGCACACCCCACATCATTCGATAGCCTGCAAACGCCGCTCGATATGCCGCCGTTCAGGCGCCTGCCGGGTCAAGGCCAGCGCCTGCTGCCAGGCCGCACGCGCCTCTTGCACCTGTCCCAGCTGGCAATGCAACTCGGCGCGTGCCGCATGTGCCAGGTGATAGTCCAGCAACTCCCCCCGCGCCAGAATCCCTTCGACTTCCCGCAAGCCAACCTCCGGCCCATCCCGCTTCGCCAGGGCCACCGCGCGGTTAAGCGCCACCACCGCTGATGGCCAATACCGCTGCAACACGTCATACAGCCCGACGATTTCTCCCCAGTCCGTCTCTTCAGCCGTCGCCGCTTCGGCATGCACGGCGGCAATCGCCGCCTGGACGGTATAGGCCCCGAATGCACGGCTCTGCAGGGCCTGGCGCACCAGAGCACAGCCCTCGGCAATGAACTGCCGGTCCCACAAGCTACGGTCCTGCTGCTCCAGAACCACCAAATCGCCTTGGCCATCGATGCGCGCCCGCTGCCGGGACGCCTGCAGCAACATCAACGCCAGCAGGCCGACCGCCTCCGGGTCGGGCAGCAACTGCACCAGCAACCGCGCCAGGCGAATGGCTTCATCGCTCAGCGCCTGCTGTAGCAGTGTCTCGCCCGATGACGCCGAATAGCCCTCGTTGAACACCAGGTAGATCACCCGCAACACGCTTTCCAGGCGCTCGGGCAGCTCATTCAGCTCCGGTACCTGGTACGGTATGCCCGCGTCACGGATCTTGGCCTTGGCGCGCACGATACGTTGGGCGATGGTGGCCGGGCTTTGCAGAAAGGCCCGGGCGATCTGCTCAGTGGTCAGGTCGCAGACTTCGCGAAGCGTCAATGGCACCTGAGCGTCGGCCGACAGGGCCGGATGGCAACAGGTGAAGATCAGCCGCAGGCGGTCATCCGCCAGCAGCTCTTCTTCACTGGGGTCCTGCGCCTGCCCCTCCAGCAGCATGCTCAAGTCCGCCTGGGAGCGGTCGAAGCGGACGCGCCGGCGCAGCGCGTCGATGGCCTTGAAGCGCCCGACAGAAACCAGCCACGCTCGCGGGTTGGCGGGAATACCGTCGCGTTGCCAGCGTTCAACGGCAATGAAGAAGGCATCATGCATGGCCTCCTCGGCCAGGTCGAAATCACCCAGCAAGCGGATCAGTGTCGCCAGTATGCGCCGCGACTCCTGCCGGTACACAGCCTCGACTTCGGCGCGCACCTGGGCCAGTGCGGCCATCAGTCGGGCATCCGCTGGGTCACCACCTCCACCAGGCGGTCCAGGCTTTCTCCCCAGCCCTGGTGGAAGCCCATTTCTTCATGGGCCCGGCAGTCGGTGGCATTCCAGTGCCAGGCACGGGCGGTGTAGCGGGTTTTGCCCTGTTCCTCGTCAAAGCTGATCACCGCGGTCATGAAGGCCTTGTCCGACGGTACCCAACCGGGGCCGAAGGCATCGGTGAACACCAGCCGGCGTGGCGCGGCAATTTCCAGAAAGACGCCCTGGTTGGGGTACTCGCTGCCATCCGGCGCGCGCATCAGGGTGCGAAACAGGCCACCGGCCCACAGCTGCATTTCACACTCCGGGGTGGTCATGCCGTGCGGCCCCCACCACTGCATCAGCCACTGGGGTTCGGTCCAGGCGCGAAATACCTTGGCCGGTGGTGCGTCGATCAGGCGGCTGATGGACAACTCGTGTTGCGCCTGGGCAATGGGTGCAAGGCTCATGCTGATGGTTCTCCTTGGCTGTCAGGGTTGCAGCTCGCGCACTGGTCGCACCTCGACACTGCCAACCCGCGCGGCAGGGATGCCCTTGGCGATATTCAGCGCTTCGTTGAGGTCGCGGGCCTCCACCAGGTAAAAGCCCGCCAGTTGCTCCTTGGTTTCGGCGAACGGGCCGTCGGTCAGGCTCATGTGTCCGTTGCGCATGCGTACCGTGGTGGCCGTCTGCACCGGCTTCAGCGCCTCGGCCGCCAGCATGCGCCCGGAACCCTGAATGGCTTCGGCGTAGGCCATGCATTCGGCGTCTGCCGGGCTGTCGGGCAGGCTGTGCAACAGCCCTTCGTCACAATAGACCAGGCACAGGTATTTCATGGTCGCCTCCAGGGTATTGGCAAAGTGCGTTTGGCGATAACGGCTCAGGGCTTGAGATCGAACAGCGCTTTTTGCGTTTCCATGTCGAAAGGCGCCGACCAGTGTTCATGGATTACCTGCCACTGGCCGCCTTGACGACGATAGCCCACCGTGGCGCGCATGAAGCCGCACTGGCTTTCGTCGTCGCCCGGGCCGCAGCGGTTCAGCCAATGGGCCAGGGCCAGATCGCCAGCGGCGTGCACGGTGAGTTGGGCAAGTTCGAACACCATGGGGCCGGTGCACATGCCCATGCACATTTCCCAGTGCGCCGTGTAGGCCGACTTGCCTTTGAATTGCAGAGCCTGGATGGCATCGAAGGCGACGATATCGTCGGCGTAGGGGGCGATGATGCCCGGGATGTCGCGATCGCGCACGGCTTGCATCCAGCGCTCGATCAATTGGCGGATTTCGGATTCGGCTGCAGTGCTCATCGGGGTACCTCCGACAGATCATAGGGGTTGGGGCACGGTGTGAAGCGTGCCTTCAGCTATGGTCGAACGGTAAGTGGAGGATTCGACAGGCGGGGAAATTATTCTGTATTGGCGGAGCACCTGGGAGATCGCGTCAGGGCCAGCAAGTGCCCGCCACAGCGTTTTCAGCCCCTGTGGCGGGCACCGCCAGTCAACCCTGCTGGCAACCTTCACCCATGGCCCGGTACTGAATGGTGTGCACCTGGCCCTGATGGTCTTCATAGGTCATGGTCGCAGGTACCACTTCGCAGACATTGGGGATGGTCGACAGGTTGATCACCCGCTTGATGTCCAGGTTCATCGAGTAGTCGTACTGCTGAGCCACAGGCTCGCTGGAGACGGGTTTGGCCTCATCGGCGAGGGCGAACGAGGACATACCGACCAATGCAAGAATCAGTAATGGTTTCATGTGGTTTTGCCTTTTGAGCGTTCAAGCTGATCGATTGACTTCTATTGCCGTATCCGGCGCGGAGAAGTTGTCATCTAGGGTCTAGATGGCACGAAGTACCGATCCCGCTTCGTACTGCCAGGGGGGATGAACAAAATTCTACTCCCGGCCAGCAATAGTTGAACCCCGTAGTCGGATATTCACCCTTGCCGGTTTTGCAACAATCTGCGACAAAGTGGCCGCAAATCATCAGGCCAGAGCCTCTGGCCTCGTTTCAGGGTAGGACTCACCATTTCTGAACAATTTTCCTGTTCGACGCTTTCGGACACAGAACGCCGTTTGCTGGACCACTTCTACCGCCAGCACAGCTCACGCATGCGCGCAGCAAGCGACGCCGAACTGTGGGTAGCACGGGCCCCTGGCATCATCGCCGGGCTGAGCCTGAGTGCGGTGGGTGAGGGATTCTGGCTGACGGGCCTGTTCGTCGCCCCGCAGCGGCGCAACCAAGGGGTGGCTGCGCGATTGGTCGAGGCCGCGCTGGCGCAGGTTGACGGGCCCGTCTGGCTGTTCTGTCATCCCGACCTGACGCCCTTCTACCAGCGCCTGGGTTTCGACCTGGCCCAACACCTGCCAGAAGCCCTGGCCAGCCGCCTGCTACGCTATCAGCGCAACAAACGCCTGGTAGCCCTGCAGCGAGGTCAGTCCTCGCTGACCTCAAGCCCAGGGAACAGCACCTCGGTGTAGCCGAACTTGGCAAAGTCCTGGATGCGCGAGGGGTATAGCCGGCCGATCAAGTGGTCGCACTCGTGTTGCACCACCCGTGCATGGAAGCCATCGGCAAAGCGGTTGATCGGGCTGCCCTGGGGGTCGATCCCTTGGTAGCAGATATGCTTGAAGCGCGGCACCACGCCGCGCAAGCCAGGCACCGACAGACAACCCTCCCAGCCGTCCTCGACCTCGCTGGAGGTCGGGGTGATGACCGGATTCAGCAGAATGGTCTGTGGCACTGCCTCGGCATCGGGGTATCGCTCGCTGCGCTCGAAGCCGAAGATCACCAACTGCAGGTCGATGCCGACCTGCGGGGCGGCCAGGCCCACACCGCCGACGTGACGCATGGTTTCGAACATGTCGTCGATCAGTTGCTGCAGTTCGGCACTGCCAAGCATGTGCTCGGGCACTGGCGGAGCGATGCGCAGCAGGCGTTCGTCGCCCATCTTGAGAATGTCACGGATCATCAGGGGTTCGGCTCGACGCTATGAGGCTTGCTCGGGTTTGGGTGCTCGTGACCCAGTACAGTCAAGGTTTCCTTGGGTTTTTCCCCGTCGAAGTCTTTCTCGCCCGGGTTCTTGCCTTCGGCTGACATGTGCTCGATCACCGCATTCATTTCGGCGCCGAGCAGCAGCACGGCAGCCGAAATATAGAAATACAGCAACAGCACGATGATTGCACCAATGCTGCCGTACATGGCGTTGTAGTCGGCAAAGGTCTTCACGTAGTAGGCAAAGCCCAGTGAAGCCACGATCCACACCACAACCGCCAGCACCGAGCCCGGGGTGATGAAGCGAAACTGCTGTTTCACATCAGGCATCACGTAATAGATCAGGGCCACTGCCACCATCAGCAGAATGATGATCACCGGCCAGCGCAGGATGGTCCACAGTGTGACGATGAACTCCTGCATGCCGATCTGGGCGGCTATCCATTCCATCACCTGCGGGCCCAGCACCATCAGCGCTGCGGCCGCCAGCAACATCCCAGCCAGGCCCACGGTGTAGAAAATGGAAAGCGGGATACGCTTCCACACCGGGCGACCTTCGGGCACATCGTAAGCGGCGTTCATGGCGCTCATCATCAGGCGCACGCCGGCGGAGGCGGTCCAGAGGGCGATCACGATACCCACCGACAGCAGCCCACCCTTGGATTGCTGCAACTGGTCGATCACCGGATTCACCTGCTCCAGCGCCTGGGGTGGCAACACCAGTTCCGACTGCAGACGCAGCCAGGAGAAAAAGTCCGGCAAGTGCAGGAAACCGATCAGGGCAATCAGGAACAACAGGAAGGGGAATAGCGAGAACAGCGCCTGGTAGGCCAGCGCTGAGGCATAGGTGGACATCTCGTCGTCGAGGAATTCCTTGACGGTGCGAACCAGCACGCGGTGCAGGGGCAAGCCGCGCAGGTCGGGGAAAATCATAGCGTCTCCTTTCGCCGCTTGATCGTTACACAGGCAAGTCTAATAGACCGTGCCCGAGCTGTGCTGCTCCCGGCCGTGGTTGAAGAATTTGCTTACGAATAAGTGCCGGCCTCTTCGCGGGTTCACCCGAGAAGAGGCCGGCACCGCCTCAAGTCAAGGTTTCTTCACCGCATCCTTCACATTGCCCTTGACCTGCTGCGCCTCGCCTTTGAGCTCCTGCGCCTTGCCTTCGGCCCGCAGCTTGTCGTTGTCGGTCACCTTGCCAACACCCTGTTTCACGTTGCCGATCGCTTCGTTGGCCAAGCCTTTCGCTTTGTCTTTAGTACCGCTCATGGCAAAACTCCTGCAAATGGAGACACGTGAACCGTGTCGACAAAAGGTTGACCCAACGCCTGGGCCAGGAGTTTCAACGGATTTCCCGGCCAGAAGCCGAACGGTAAAACGGCAGGCGAATACCGCCCAAGCCCGCGAAGAGGCCGGCACTGGCACCGCAAGTCACAAACCTTGCTCCGCCCCGTGCCACCCCTCACAATGCAGGCCTTCATAGCGTCAACGCGCAGGAACCTGCATGAAACTCGACAAACCCGCCGCCATCGCCCGGCGCAACGAAGCACTGGCCCGGCCGGTGCTGACCAGCAGCAATACTCTGTTCGCCACTCTGGACAGCAAACGCAACCTGTGGTGGTTCGAAGTGCCAGTGGCACTGCTGGGCAAGGGCCAGGCCGACTGGGTCAACCTGCTGCTGCACACGCCGGAAAGCGATGAGCTGCAGCACCTGAAGGTGCCCACCAATTTCCTCAAGGCTCACCTTGAGCAAATGGAAGTGCGCAAGCCTGGCAAGCGCCGCTCCACCATCAGCCTGGCCCTCAGCGCCGACCGTGACTCGCTGCTGCGCGACACCCGTCCGGGTGGCGAGCAGCTGGACTTCCGCAACTTCGTACAGGCATAAGGCCGTCAGGCTTTCTCGATGCGATCGTCATGGATGACGATCAGGCCCTGCTTGAACAATCCGCCAATGGCCTTCTTGAAGTTGCCCTTGCTGACGTTGAACAGCTTGCTGATCAACGCAGGGTCACTCTTGTCGCACACCCCCAACACCCCGCCTTCGGCTTCCAGGCGCGCCATGATCTGCTCTTGCAGGGTGTCCGCCAGGGCGGCGCCTACCGGCTGCAGGCTCAGTGAAATCTTGCCGTCCTGGCGCACTTCCTTGATGAAGCCCTTCTCGTGCATGCCCGAGCGCAAGAACTTGAACACCTCGTTCTTGTGGATCAGGCCCCAGTGGCGGTTGTTGATGATGGCCTTGAAGCCCATCGGCGTTTCGCCGGCCACCAGCAGCTCGACCGGCTGGCCAACCTTGTAGTCGGCTGGGGTGACATCGAGGTAGCGGTCCAGGCGCGACGTGGCAGTGATCCGGCGGGTGCGCTTGTCGAGGTACACGTGCACCACGCAGTAATCACCGATCTTCAGTGGCCGAGCCTCTTCCGAGTACGGCATCAGCAAGTCCTTGGACAGGCCCCAGTCCAGGAAGATACCGGCACCGTTGATGTCCTTGACCTTCAGGCTGGCGAACTCGCCAACCTGCACCTTGGGCTTCTCGGTGGTGGCGATCAGCTGGTCTTCGCTGTCCAGGTAGATGAACACGTTCAACCAGTCATCGACCTCGGTCTCGGCGTTTTTCGGGATGTAGCGCCCGGGCAGCAGGATCTCGCCATCGGCGCCGCCGTCCAGGTACAGACCGAAGTCCACGTGTTTCACGATTTGCAAACTGTTGTAACGCCCAAGCAGAGCCATTTCCGATGATCCTCAAGACAAGGCGGCTATTCTACACCTGAAGCCACCACATGGCCCGACCACTCATGCAGTGGAACCGCCAGGCCGCACTTGCATCTACCTTCTGGCCAGCCTGAGGAAGGAACAGCACATGCCGCTTCGCCTGCCCAAAGCCCTGCTTGTCGCCATCGGCTTCGCCCTGGCCTTGGCCGCCTGCAGCCGCATCGACCTGGCCTATCGCAACCTCGACCGCCTGGTGCCGTGGTCGCTGAGCGACTACCTGGACATGAACCGCGAGCAAAGGGCGCTGCTGGACGATCGGTTGCGCGAGCACCTGGCCTGGCATTGCAAGACTCAACTGCCCGGCTACCTCGACTGGCTCGATCGGCTACGTGACCTGGTCGCCGACGATCAGGTCACCGACCAGGCCCTGCAGCAAAGCACCCGCGAGGTCCGTGAAGCGATTGGTCGGGTGGCCGAGGAAATCACCCCTTCAGCCACCGAACTGCTGCGCGGCATGAGCGACAACCAGGTAGCGCAGATGCGTGAGGCCTTCCGCGAAGACATCAGTGAACGGCAGAAGCAGTATGTGGATACGCCATTGCCCAAGCAGATGGCCCGCCGTAGCGAGCGCATGGAAAAACGCCTGACGCCATGGTTTGGCGAGTTGACGGCGGTACAGAAGCAACGCATCCAGGCCTGGTCTCAAGCGCTGGGTGACCAGAACCGTGAATGGATCGCCAACCGTGCCCACTGGCAGCAGCAATTGCTGTTGGCAATGAACCAGCGCAACGACTCCAGCTTCGAACCGCGCCTGGCGACCTTGTTGCAACGCAAGGAGAGTTTGTGGACACCCGAATACCGGGCGGCGTATCAGAATAGCGAGCAGCAGGCACGCAGCCTGCTGGTGGACCTGGTGCGGCAAAGCACCCCGCAGCAACGGAGGTTCCTGCAGGAACGGTTGGGCAAGGTGCGTACCCATTTGAGCGAGATGAAGTGTTTGAAGGAGTGACAGACCTGTTCGCGCTGACTCACCGGGCTTTGCGCCGATACGGAAACACATCGATCACTTTCCCTTCACGTATCGCCGCCTGCAGCCCCTTCCAGTAATCCGCGTCATACAGTTCCCCATGCAAGCGGCTGAACAACCGCCGCTGGCCCATATCGGCAAACAGAAACGGCGGAAACTCTTCGGGAAACACATCATGCGGGCCGATCGAGTACCACGGCTCGCCCGACATTTCGTCCTCCGGGTAACGCGGGGGCGGAATGTGGCGGAAATTCACCTCGGTCAGGAAGCTGATTTCGTCATAGTCGTAGAACACGACCCGGCCATGGCGGGTCACTCCGAAGTTCTTCAGCAGCATGTCGCCGGGGAAGATGTTCGCCGCCGCCAGTTGCTTGATGGCTAGGCCGTAGTCCTCCAGTGCCTCCAGCACCTGGCCCTCGGTGGCCTGCTCCAGGTACAGGTTCAACGGCGTCATGCGCCGCTCGGTCCAACAGTGGCGGATCAGCACTGTGTCGCCCTCCAGCGCCACCGTCGACGGCGCCACCTCCAGCAACTCGGCCAGGCAATCCGGCTCGAACTTGCTGCGCGGAAAGCGAAAATCGGCAAACTCCTGGGTGTCGGCCATACGCCCCACCCGGTCGACACTCTTCACCAGCCGGTACTTGTCGATCACCGTGGCGCGGTCCACGGTTTTCGATGGCGAGAAGCGGTCCTTGATGATCTTGAACACCGTATTGAACCCGGGCAAGGTGAACACGCTCATGACCATGCCCCGCACCCCTGGCGCCATGACGAAGCGGTCATCACTGCTGGCCAGGTGGTTGATCAGTGCGCGGTAGAACTCCGACTTGCCCTGCTTGTAGAACCCGATCGAGGTATACAGCTCGGCAATGTGCTTGCCCGGCAGGATGCGCTTGAGGAAATTGACGAACTCGGCGGGCACCGGGACATCGGCCATGAAGTAAGAGCGGGTGAACGAAAAGATGATCGACACCTCGGCCTCGTCGGTAATCAACGCATCGGCCTCGATGCCGTGGCCCTCGCGGTGCAGCAAGGGAATCACCAACGGCCACTGCTCATCGCTGTTGTACAGGCGGCCGACCAGATAGGCCCCCTTGTTGCGGTAAAGCACGGGTACAAACAGCTCCACGGCCAGCGTCGGGTCCTTGCACACCCAGTCGGGCAGGCATTCGCGCAGTTGTTCTTCCAGCCGCGCCAGGTCGCCTTCCAGGTCGCCATAAGGCATGTCGAATGGGTAATCGGCGAACACCGCGCGCAGCAAGTTCCTGAGACTGCCATCAAGCCGATAGGTACGGGTTTGCGCGGCGCGCTCGCGGCCGCGCATGGAAGGCCGGGTAGTGTGGATGAACATGCAGCCGTCGCTGATCAGGTCATGGCTGAACAGGCTGCAAAACAGCGAGTTGTACCAGGTCTCTGCCAGCTCGTCGTCCAGGCGGGGGTCGATCAGGTGGATATAGGCGTTTTTCACCAGCGGCCACTGTTCCACATCCAGCAGCACCTCTGCGGCAAAGGCCTGGCGCAGCCAACCGTTGACTTCGGCGACTTTCTCTTCGTAGAGATTGATGCGGGCAGCGGCGGCCTGCTGGATATCCTGCCAGCGCGCCTGCTCGAAGCGCTGGCGAGCACCAAGGGTGATGCGCTGGAAATGATCGCGGTAGTCGTCGAAGCCGGCGAGGATCATCCGGGCGATTTCGACAGCGGGCCAGGGCTGGGACATGCGTGGGGCCTCGGAGCTGGGATTGAGTACAGAGCTTAGCCGCCCTTGGCTTCATCGGTTACTGCCATTGAAGGCCCGAGCTGTAGTTGCAGCTGCATTGCCCAGAGCCCCGCAGCCCAAGAGGAATTACACAGCAAGAAAGCACAAGAATCCCCCCGCCCCCTGGCGTACACTCGCGCCCCTGCCTTGCCTTCGGAGACCGTTGTGAGCCCCATCGCCCTAGCCCGCCTGCTGACCCTTGCCGCCGTCTGGGGAGCGAGTTTCCTGTTCATGCGCATCATCGCCCCCGAACTGGGCACGGTGCCGACCGCGTTCTTCCGGGTCTCCATCGCCTGTCTGGGCCTGATCGTGATACTGGCCGCCGCCCGTGTGCGCTGGGACTTCCAGGGCAAGCTCGGCGCGTGCCTGGTGCTGGGCATGATCAACTCCGGCATCCCCGCCACCTTCTATTCGGTGGCGGCCCAGGTGCTGCCGGCCGGCTATTCGGCGATCTTCAACGCCACCACCCCGTTGATGGGCGTGCTGGTCGGCGTACTGTTCTTCCGCGAGCCAATGACCCTGGCCAAACTCTGCGGCATCTTCCTTGGCCTGTTCGGCGTCGGCATCCTTAGCGGCGCCGGCCCGGTGGCACTGGACATGGCCCTGCTGCAAGGCGCCCTCGCCTGCCTGGCGGCCACCACCTGCTACGGCTTTGCCGGGTTCCTCGCCCGCCGCTGGATCAGCGGCCTGGACAGCCGTCTTTCCGCACTGGGCAGCATGCTCGGCGCCACGCTGATGCTGACCCCGCTGTTCGGCTGGAGCGCACTCACCCAACCGCCCGCCAGCTGGGGGGGCTGGGAGGTGTGGTTGTCGTTGCTGGGGCTGGGGCTACTATGCACCGCCTTTGCCTACATCCTGTACTTCCGCCTGCTGGCCGAGATCGGACCGGTCAAAGCCAGCACCGTGACCTTCCTGATCCCGGTATTCGGCGTATTGTGGGGGGCATGGCTGCTGAATGAGCCGTTGTCGATGGCGCACCTATACGGCGGCCTGCTGATTGGCCTGGCCTTGTGGCTGGTGCTGCGCCCGGCGCGCAACTGAAGCGGGGTACTGCATGAACAGCGCGTACAAAAAGGTCCTGTTCCGCCTGGAACAGGACGAGAACGGCTACCCACCGGCCTCGGTCGAGGGCCTGTGGGCCAAGGCCGTGGAAGGCGGCTATGCCATCGACAACATACCCTTCCATGTCTATGGCATCGCCCCGGGCGACGTGATCGACACCCGCGAGGAAGCAGGCGAAACCTGGTTCGCAGAACTGCGCCACAGCAGCGGCAGCTCGGTGTTCCGGGTGGTCGTCAAACCACCGGAAACCCTCGACCAGGTACGCGCAGCATTGCTGGATTTCGGCTGCGCCTGTGAAACCGAACAAGCAGTGAAGATGTTGGCGGTCGAGGTCCCGCCGCAACGCTCGCTCGATACCCTGCTCTACTACCTGCTCACCCAGCGCGAAGCCGGCCTGCTGGACTTCGAGGAAGGCGTGTTGCGCCACGCCATCCCCGAAGAGTTCCGCTAGGGCCTACGCTTCGGCCAGGCGCGCGGCGGGCTTGCGAAACACGAACAGCAGCCCTACCACGATCAGCCCCATGCCCAGCAGGCTGAGCGGTGCCAGGCGGTTACCGAAGATCAGCAAGTCCATCACCGCAGTCACCGCCGGCACCAGGTAGAACAGGCTGGTGACATTGACCAGGTTGCCCTTGGCGATCAGCCGGTACAGCAGCAAGGTTGCCAGCAGCGAGACCACCAGGCCCATCCACAGCAGCGCACCGACGAAGCTGCCGGTCCACTCGACATGAAGCGGTTGCAGAGGTGCGAACAGCGCGCACATGGCAAAGCCGGCCAGGTACTGCAGCGGCAGCGTGCCCATGGGGTTGTCGGTAATGCGCTTCTGCAGGATCGAGCCAAAGGTCATGCTGACCAGCGCCAGCAGGGCGAACAGCATGCCCGCCAGCGATACCCCGCCCAGGTTGATGCCCTGGTAGACCACCATGATCAAGCCGCCCAACCCCAAACCCAGGCCGAACAAACGGCTCCAGGAACGCTGGCGTTCCATCAGCACCACGGTGAGGATCGGTTGTACCCCCATCACCGTGGCCATGACGCCCGGGGTGACATGGGTATCAAGCGCCAACAGATAGAAAATCTGATAGGCACCGAGCAGCACACATCCGGTACCCAGGGCGCGCAGAATGCTCCCGCGAGTACGCGGCCAGCGCAGCCCTAGCAACGGGCCGATCAGCAACAGGCCAGCCAGGGCCAGCGCCGAGCGCAACAGCAGGAAGGCGAACGGGCTGGCATGCGCCAGGCCGAGCTTGGAGACGATCGCCCCGCTGCTCCACAGCAGGACGAACAGGCAGGTAGTGGCCGCCGAGGCCACGGACGTTTTGGTAAAGACAGACATGAATTGCCACCTGATAGTAGGCAGATAAGCCAAACGGACGGCGTGCGCTTCAACGTGAGCAGTGGCCGACCGTGTTCAGTAGGTTGCGCGTGTGAAGGGGTACGGCAAGAAGCCGATCAGCCCAGCACGACCACGCAATGAGGCGGAGCTACGCCGCCTACGACGCCACTGACAGGTGGTGGGGAGTGACAGATCATGACCGGCTGCTGGCTACCACGCACGACCATGCCCGCGACTGGCGCGATGGCAAAGCGTGTGGTGGAAGGGATGGCGGGCATGACAGGGGTCTTTGCAGAAGTGAATGCTCTGGAATATAGCGAGTGATTCTTCGCAGCACAACCCCGCCTCCACACGCGCGCCCTCGTCCTTGAAGGATGAGGCGCACCTGTGGCAGCGGGCTTGCCCCGCAAAGCGGCCGGTTAGACCAGAAAAAATCAGAACAACCAGCGATACAACAGATACGCCACCACCACCGCCAGTACCGGCCGCAGCACGCGGTAAGCCTTGGGGTTGGCACGTTTGAACTGCTTCACATGGCTGCTGATCCTGTTGCTGAAGCGCTTGCTCCAGGCGTACGCCTGGTTGATCCCGCCCACGCGCTCTTCGTCGGTGTTCTGCGGCGCGGTGGCGCGGCCGAGGAAGGCACTGACCCTACGGTTGATGCGCGTCATCAGCGGGCTACTCAGCGGGCGCTCGATGTCACAGAACAGGATCACGCGGGTAACGTCGGTTTCGTTCTTGACCCAGTGCACGTAGGTTTCGTCGAACATCACGTCTTCGCCATCACGCCAGGCGTACTGCTCACCGTCCACGTAGATGCGGCATGCGTCGGAGTTGGGCGTGGACAGCCCCAGGTGATAACGCAGCGAGCCTGCGAACGGGTCGCGGTGCGGGTTCAGGTGGCTGCCGCCGGGTAGCAGGGCAAACATTGCGCCCTTGACATTGGGGATGCGGCTGACCAGCTCGACAGTGCGCGGGCAAAGGGTTTGCGCCGAAGGCAGCGGTTTGTCGTACCACTTCAGGTAAAAGCGCTTCCAGCCCTTCTTGAAGAACGAACCGAAGCCGGCGTCGTTATCTTTCTCAGCGGCACGGATATAGCCTTCGTCGAACAGGCGCATGGCCTCTTCGCGGATTTCCTGCCAGTTGTCCTTCAACACGTCCAGCTCGGGGAAGCGCTGGCGATCCAGGTAGGGCTTGGACGGCACGCCGGAAAACAGGTACATCAACGCGTTGTAGGGGGCGAACAGCGCCGAATGGTTGACGAACTGGCGCAACACCGGCAGACGGGCCTTGCCGCGCAAGTGCACGAACAGCACGCTGCCGAAAAACACCAGCAAGACACCCGCCTTGGCTGCAAAGGAAAAGGTCATGCTTTCACTCCTTGAGGAAGAGTCAGGCCTGCGCTGCCTGCTCTCCAGAAAATCATCCTGCCATCATAAACCGATCCCGCCGCGGTAAAAACAACCCGGGCGGGATCGCATTCATGAAGATTTTGCAATAAACCAGTCCGCCGATCGTTGCGCCGGATCAGCGGCAAGGCCGATTACTGCTGGGTTTCCTGCTCGCTGAACATGTCGCTGAACAGCATGCTCGACAAGTATCGCTCGCCCGAATCGGGCAGGATTACGACGATGGTCTTACCCTGCATTTCCGGTTTTTCGGCCAGACGCACCGCTGCCGCCATTGCCGCACCGCAGGAAATACCACAAAGGATGCCCTCTTCCTGCATCAGGCGAATCGCCATGGCCTTGGACTCTTCGTCGGTCACCGTCTCCACTTGGTCGACAATCGACAGGTCGAGGTTTTTCGGCACGAAACCGGCGCCGATGCCCTGGATTTTGTGCGGGCTTGGCTTGAGTTCTTCGCCGGCCAGGGTCTGGCTGATCAGGGGCGATGCCACGGGTTCCACTGCCACCGACAGGATGGCCTTGCCCTGGGTATGTTTGATGTAGCGCGACACGCCGGTGATGGTCCCGCCAGTGCCCACGCCTGCCACCAGCACGTCGATGGCGCCGTCCGTGTCGTTCCAGATCTCAGGGCCGGTGGTTTTCTCGTGAATGGCCGGGTTGGCCGGGTTTTCGAACTGGCCCGGCAGGAAGTACTGCGCCGGGTCGGAGGCGACGATTTCGTTGGCCTTCTCGATCGCGCCCTTCATGCCCTTGGCCGGATCGGTCAATACCAGCTCGGCGCCCAGTGCCTTCAGCACCTTGCGGCGCTCCAGGCTCATCGAGGCGGGCATGGTCAGCATCAGCTTGTAGCCGCGGGCGGCGGCAACGAAGGCCAGGCCGATACCGGTGTTGCCCGAGGTGGGCTCGACGATGGTCATGCCCGGTTTGAGCTTGCCGCTGCTCTCGGCGTCCCAGACCATGTTCGCGCCAATGCGGCATTTGACCGAGTATCCGGGGTTGCGCCCTTCGATCTTGGCCAGGATGGTCACACCGCGCGGGGCGATGCGGTTGATCTGCACCAGCGGCGTGTTACCGATGGAGTGGGCGTTGTCTGCAAAGATACGGCTCATGGCAGGGGTCCTTGGCATGAAAAAGCAGGGAAATGACTCAAGGGTAAGCCTGCGGCGGTGGCCCGTAAAGCCTGTTCGAACTCAGCCCGGCACGTTGCGGTCAACCGCACATCCCGCCTTGGAGACAGCCTCATGAAAGCCCGCTATCGCTGGCCGCTGGTCGGCCTGGCCAGCCTGATCGTGCTGCTGGTGGCGCTGCACCTGGCCCTGCCCTACCTGGTGCGCGACTACCTCAACGACAAGCTGGCCGACATGGGTGACTACCGCGGCCAGGTAGCCGATGTGGACCTGGCCTGGTGGCGCGGTGCCTACCAGATCAATGGGCTGAAAATCGTCAAGACCACCGGCAAGGTGCCCGTACCGTTTCTCGACGCCCCACTGATCGACCTTTCGGTGAGCTGGCGTTCGTTGTGGTACGACAAGGCAGTAGTGGCGGAGGTAACCTTCGTGCACCCCGAGCTGAACTTTGTCGACGGTGGTAGCAAACAGGCATCGCAGACCGGCCAAGGTACCGACTGGCGCCAGCAGCTGGAAAAACTCCTGCCCATCACCCTCAACGAAGTGCGTATCGACAATGGCGTGCTGACGTTCCGCAACTTCAATTCCAAGCCACCGGTCGACCTCAAGGCCACCCGGTTGAACGCCAGCATCCACAACTTGACCAACGTGCGCGACCAGCAAGGCCGTCGCGATGCAAGTTTCGAAGGGACGGCGCTCATCGCGGGGGATGCGAAGGTAGAAAGCCGTGCCACCTTCGACCCTTTCAGTGATTTCGACGACTTCGAATTCAGGCTTCGCGCCACCGGCATCGAGCTGCGCAAACTGAATGACTTTGCCAGCGCCTACGGCAAATTCGACTTCAATGCCGGGCACGGTGACGTGGTCATCGAGGCCCAGGCAGAAAACGGCCGGCTGAACGGCTATATAAAACCGCTGCTGCGCGATGTCGACGTGTTCGACTGGCAACAGGACGTCGAGGAAAAGGACAAGGGCTTCTTCCGCTCAGTGTGGGAGGCCCTGGTGGGGGCGACCGAAACGGTGCTGAAGAACCAGCCGAAAAACCAGTTCGCCACCCGGGTGGAACTCAGCGGCAGTGTGCGCCAACAGGATATCAGTGCCTTCGAAGCGTTCTTGCAGATCCTGCGCAATGGGTTTGTCCAGGCATTCAATGCGCGCTATGAGCAACCAGCGCCGAAGTCTGACTGAGACAGTGTGACGGGGCATTCAGGGACTGAATACCCGGTCTGCGTTTGCAGCCGCCTGGCCCCGCGTTATAGTCGGAAACAAATCCAGATCATGTGCTGCGTGTTCGGGCCTCTTCGCGGGTAAACCCGCCCCTACAACCTTATTAGGCGCGGGTTTCCCGCGAAGAGGCCCGCAAAGCCCTAAACAGAGGACAACCCCCCATGAAGTTCGAAGGCACCCGCGACTACGTCGCCACAGACGACCTGAAACTGGCGGTAAACGCGGCCATTACCCTCGAACGCCCGCTGTTGGTCAAGGGCGAACCGGGCACCGGCAAAACCATGCTCGCCGAGCAGTTGGCGGCCTCGTTCGGGGCGCGCCTGATCACCTGGCACATCAAATCCACCACCAAGGCCCACCAGGGGCTGTACGAGTACGACGCGGTCAGCCGCCTGCGCGACTCGCAGCTGGGCGTGGACAAGGTGCACGATGTGCGCAACTACCTGAAAAAGGGCAAGCTCTGGGAGGCTTTCGAGGCCGATGAGCGGGTCATCCTGCTGATCGACGAAATCGACAAGGCCGATATCGAATTCCCCAACGACCTGCTGCAAGAACTCGACAAGATGGAGTTCTACGTCTACGAAATCGACGAGACCATCAAGGCCAAACAGCGGCCGATCATCATCATTACCTCGAACAACGAAAAAGAGCTGCCGGACGCCTTCCTGCGCCGCTGCTTCTTCCACTACATCGCCTTCCCCGACCGCACTACCCTGCAGCAGATTGTCGACGTGCACTACCCGAACATCAGCCAGTCGCTGGTCAGCGAGGCACTGGATGTGTTCTTCGACGTGCGCAAGGTGCCGGGCCTGAAGAAAAAGCCGTCCACCTCCGAGCTGGTCGACTGGCTCAAGCTGCTGATGGCCGACAACATCGGTGAAGCGGTGCTGCGCGAACGCGACCCGACCAAGGCCATCCCGCCGCTGGCCGGTGCGCTGGTAAAAAACGAGCAGGATGTTCAACTGCTCGAGCGCCTGGCCTTCATGAGCCGGCGCGGCAACCGCTGACAGGAGCAGGGCCATGCTGCTCAATCTGTTCAATGAGATGCGTGCGGCCAAGGTGCCGGTTTCGGTGCGTGAACTGCTCGACCTGCACCAGGCCTTGCAAAAGCGCGTGGTGTTCGCCGACATGGACGAGTTCTACTACCTCGCCCGCGCCATCCTGGTGAAGGACGAACGCCACTTCGACAAGTTCGACCGTGCCTTCGCAGCCTACTTCAAGGGCCTGGAAAACCTCGACCGGCATATCGAGGCGCTGATCCCCGAAGACTGGCTGCGCAAGGAATTCGAGCGTTCGCTGACCGATGAAGAACGCGCACAGATCCAGTCGCTGGGCGGCCTGGACAAGCTTATCGAGGTATTCAAGCAGCGCCTCGAAGAGCAAAAGGAACGCCACGCTGGCGGCAACAAGTGGATTGGCACCGGCGGCACCAGCCCATTCGGCTCGGGTGGTTTCAACCCCGAGGGCATCCGCGTCGGTGACGCCGGCAAGCGTCAGGGCAAGGCAGTCAAAGTCTGGGACCAACGCGAGTACAAGAACCTCGACGACCAGGTCGAGCTTGGCACCCGCAACATCAAGCTGGCCCTGCGCCGGCTGCGCAAGTTCGCCCGCGAAGGCGCCGCCGAAGAGCTCGACATCGATGGCACCATCGACCACACCGCGCGTGATGCCGGGTTGTTGAACATCCAGATGCGCCCCGAGCGGCGCAACACCGTGAAGCTGCTGTTGCTGTTCGACATTGGCGGTTCGATGGATGCCCACGTCAAAGTCTGCGAGGAGCTGTTCTCGGCCTGCAAGACCGAGTTCAAGCACCTGGAGTATTACTACTTCCACAATTGCGTTTATGAGTCGGTGTGGAAGAACAACCTGCGCCGCACGTCCGAACGTTTTTCCACCTTCGACCTGCTGCACAAGTACGGCGATGACTACAAGGTGGTGTTCGTCGGTGACGCGGCCATGGCGCCCTACGAGATCACCCAGCCCGGTGGCAGCGTGGAGCACTGGAACGAAGAAGCCGGGTATGTGTGGATCCAGCGTTTCATGGAAAAATTCAGGAAGGTCATCTGGATCAACCCGTACCCCAAGCAGGCCTGGGAGTACACCGCCTCGACCCATCTGGTGCGCGACCTGATCGAGGACAAGATGTATCCGCTGACCCTGCAAGGGTTGGAGGACGGGATGCGCTACCTGTCCAAGTGAGGTTGCCTGTACCGGCCCTTTCGCGGGCTCGCCCGCTCCCACAGGCCCCCCCACATTCACAACCCTCAAATGCAGTGCTATCCCTGTGGGAGCGGGCAAGCCCGCGAAAGGGCTAGCAGCCTTAAGACCAACGCCTCAGGTAAAGCTGCTGCTCACGCCAGGCCTGGTCCTGCACCACCGCCCTGAACCGCACCACCGCCCCCGGCATGCACTGCGCCAGTTGCGCCAGCGCCAGCGGCGTCAGCGCGCCCAGCCGCGGGTACCCACCAATGGTCTGCCGGTCATTGAGCAACACGATCGGCTGCCCGTCTGGCGGCACCTGTACCGCCCCCAGCGGGATCCCTTCGGAGATCATCGGCGCCCCTTGGTACACCAGCTGCGGCCCCAACAACCGGATGCCCATGCGGTCGGCCCGGCTATCCAGCGTCCACTCCCGGTTGAATGCCTCGAACAAGCTGGTACCGCTGAATTCACCGATCTGCGCGCCCATCACCAGGTCCAGCACCGGCTTTGGGGCGAACTGCGGGCACAACGCTTGCGGCACTTCGCGCAGGGGGGCATTGCTACCGGTAAAAGCCAATGCCTGGTGTTTAGCCAGCGCAGCACCCTGGCCATCGATGCCACCCAGTGCTTCACGTACCACGGTGGCACAACTGCCCAGCACATCCTCGCCCAGAAACCCACCCGGTGCCGCCAGATACGCCCGCACACCCACTTTGGGCTGTCTCAAGGTCAAGCGCTGCCCCTTGGCCAAGGCAAAGCTGCGCCATGGCGCGAGTGGCTGATCATCGACACACGCATCCAGGTCGGCACCGGCCAGGGCCAGCACGCAATCCTGTTCGGCCACCACGCAAAAACCACCCAGCGCCACCTCGACCACCGGCGCCCCCAACGGGTTGCCCAGCAGCCAGTTGGCCCAGTGCATCGCCACCCAGTCCAGCGCCCCGCCCTGGGTCACGCCAAGGTGGCGCACGCCAAAGCGCCCGGCATCCTGTAACTGGCACAACGGCGTACTGGCCTCGATCATCAACTGCTTCATCCCTGCGCCTCCACATCACCACCCATAGCCAGGAATTCGCTGCGCGAGACCGGCACGAAGCGCACCCGGTCACCGGGTTGCAAGAGGCTGTAACCCTCACGCTCACGGTCGAACAACCGCACCGGGGTGCGCCCGATCAGGTTCCAGCCACCCGGCGATACTGCCGGGTAGGCCGCCGTCTGGCGCTCGGCAATACCCACGCTGCCCGCCGCCACGCGCTTGCGTGGGGTAATCAGACGAGGGCTGGCCAGGCGCTCGTCGACCAGGCCCATGAAGCCGAAACCCGGTGCGAAGCCCAGGGCAAACACCGGGTAATCACGTTCGCCGTGCAAGCGAACAATCTCCGCTTCACTCAAGCCGCTGCGGGCTGCCAGCACAGGCAGCTCGGGGCCGACACTGGCGTCGTACCACACCGGGATCTCGTGTCGGCGCCCGCCACTGCCTGTGTCAGGCTGCAAGCCGTCCAGCGCCTGAGCGATTCGCGCCCTGGCCTCGCCTGGCGGCAGGGCAGACTGCACCATCAGCGTGGTATAGGACGGCACCAGGTCCAGCAAATGCTCGCCGAACGCCGCGCTCAAGCGCCGGCTGGCGGCGAGCATCCATGGCATGTTGGCCTCATCGATACGGTCGAACAGGCGTACCATCAGGCTGTCGATGGCGACCACTTCGATTCGCGGCTTCATCACACCTCCAGCCCATCGAGGGCCTGGCGAATCTGCCGCACCGCCGCCACCGAACTGTCGTTGTCGCCATGCACGCAGAGGGTGCGGGCGGCAAGCTGCAAGGCGCTGCCATCGTCAGCCAACAGCGTTTCGCCTCGGGCCAGACGCACCGCCTGCTCCACCACCCGCGCCGGGTCGTGATGCACCGCGCCCGGCAGGCGCCGCGACAGCAGATGGCCGCTGGCGGTGTATGCGCGGTCTGCGAACGCCTCGAACCACAGCGGCACGCCGATTTCATCGCCTAGTGCCTGGGCGGCACGGTTGTCGGCGGTGGCCATCAGCATCAATGGCAGGTTGCTGTCATAGGCCGCTACGGCCTCCAGCACGGTACGCAGCTTGAGCGGGTCGGCCATCATGTCGTTGTACAGCGCGCCATGGGGCTTCACATAGGCCACGCGACCACCCAGCACTTTGCAGATGCCATCCAGCGCACCGATCTGATAATGCAGCAGGTCGCGGATTTCTTCCGGGCTGCAGGCCATGGAGCGGCGGCCGAAGCCGACCAGGTCCGGGTAGGCCGGATGAGCGCCGATAGTCACCCCGTGCTCCAGCGCCAGGGCCACGGTGCGGCGCATGATGCCGGGGTCGCCGGCGTGGTAGCCGCAGGCGATGTTGGCGCAATCGATGTAAGGCATGACCTCGGCATCCAGGCCCATGCGCCAGCTGCCAAAACTCTCGCCCATGTCGCAATTGAGTAGCAGGCGTTCCACCACGAGGCCTCCGTTGTTGTTGTGCATATGCCTACCTTACCGCGCCTGCAGCTGTTTGCCGCGGGTTTCCGGCAAGCTCAAGGCCGCCACGATCACAATGCCGTAGGACACAGCAGAAAACACGCCGATACCCAAACCCAGCGGAACGTTCTGGCCGAGCATGCCGATCATTAACGGGAACAGCGCGGCAATGACCTTGCCGATGTTGTAGCAGAAGCCCTGCCCCGAACCCCGGATGCGCGTGGGGAACAGTTCGGTCAGAAACGCCCCCATGCCGCTGAAGATACCCGAGGCGAAGAAGCCCAACGGGAGACCCAGCCACAGCATCACGCCATCGCTGACCGGCATCTGCGTGTACAACAGCACAATGACGAAAGAGCCCACGGCGAACAGGATGAAGTTCTTCTTGCGCCCCAGCAGGTCGGACAGATAAGCGCTGACCACATAGCCCACGTACGAGCCGACGATCACCATGGCCAGATAACCACCCGTGCCCAGCACACTCAGGCCGCGTTCGTTCTTCAGGAAGGTTGGCAGCCACGAGGTGATGGCGTAGTAACCGCCGAGCGCGCCGGTGGTCAGCAGGGATGCCCGCACGGTGGTCCAGAGCATGCCCGGGGCGAAGATTTCGTAGAAGCGCGAAGGTGCCTCGGCGTTTTCCACTGCCTTGGCCTTACGATAGACCTCAGGGTCCTTGACCAGGCGGCGAACGAAGATCACGAAGATTGCCGGTACCAGCCCCAGCAGGAACAACGCACGCCAAGCCTGCTCTGCCGGCAGCCAGGAGAACAGCAGCGCATAGAGGATGGCCGTGAGGCCCCAGCCGATTGCCCAGCCGGACTGCACCATGCCCACCGCCTTGCCGCGGTCCTGGGCGCGGATCACCTCGCCGATCAACACCGCACCGGCGGTCCACTCGCCACCGAAGCCAAAGCCCATCAGGGTTCGGGCAATCAGCAATTGCTCGTAGTTCTGAGCGAAGCCGCACAGGAAGGTGAAGAAGGCGAACCACAACACCGTCAGTTGCAGGGTACGCACCCGGCCGATGCGGTCGGAGAGGATACCCGCCACCCAGCCTCCTACAGCCGAGGCGATCAGCGTGCTGGTGTGGATCAACCCGGCTTCGGTGGTGGTGATACCCCACAGCATGATCAGCGTAGGGATGACGAAACTGAGCATCTGTGTGTCCATACCGTCCAGGCCATAGCCAATCTTGCAGCTCCAGAAGGTACGTCGTTGCTGTTTGTCGATGTCACGGTACCAGGCGAAAGGCCCGGACGAAGGGAGGGTACTGACCTGCTGCTGCACGCCGGTGGGGTTCATGGATGCCTCGGCTTGTTGGTATTGTTTTATGGGCGACATGAAGCGTCGCGGCCTGGGCGCCATTGTTCAGAGGCCGCCTCGCCTGCGTCCAACGAAAAAAACCGCCGGTCTGGAACAAGAAAAACTGATCATGAACCTTCGCTTCCTCGAAACCTTCGTCTGGGTCGCCCGGCTCAAGAGCTTCCGCCTGACGGCAGAAAAGCTGTTCACCACCCAGGCTTCGGTATCCAGCCGCATTGCCGCACTGGAGGCTGACCTGGGCGTGAAGCTGCTGCTGCGCGACTCCCGCGGCGTCAGCCTGACCCCGGAAGGCAGCAAGGTGCTGGAATACGCCGAACGCATGCTGGAAACCGCCAAGGCCATGAAGCAGTCGCTGGACAGCGACCGGGCCAAGGTCGGGCGCATTCGCATCGGGGTGATGGATACTGTGATCCACACCTGGATGAGCGCGCTGGTGGCGGAGCTGACCGAGCGCTACCCACAGGTGGAAATCGAACTGGTGGCCGACACCGCGCTGAACTTGCGCGAGCAGCTGCAGAAGGGCTTTCTTGACGTGATTTTGCAGACCGACTTGCTGCGCGAGCAATCGATCCGCAGCCTCGACCTGGCACGCTACCCAATGGGCTGGGTGGTGGCCGCAGGCGCCCACCAGCACCGGGACTATGCGTCGCTGGCCGAACTTGGGCGCGAGCGCATCATCACCTTCTCGAAGAATTCACGGCCGCACCAGGAGGTGCTGAGCTTGCTGCAGGCTGCGGGGGCAGAGGCACCCCGGTTGAATTGTGTGAACTCGGTGGCGGCGATTACCCGGCTGTTGCGCGACGGCTTTGGCATTGGCGCGCTACCGCCGGCGCTGGTGGATGCCGAGTTGGGCCGGGGCGAGCTGGTGCTGCTGGAAGGGTTGCAGCCGCCGCCGAGCCTTGAGCTGGTGGTGGCGTGGCAGACCGGGGTGGCGTTGGTCGATGAGGTGGTTGGGGTTTGCCGGCAGGTGTTGGCGCGGTATGCGCGGGATGTGGGTGGGCAGCGGATCGTGCTGGTCTGACCAACAGTCTCCGCCTGTACCGGCCC
>NZ_JBAMDI010000076.1:0-54021 GCF_036961695.1 Pseudomonas sp. CGJS7
TGGATCGGCGTACGCCTACCTTGTGGGAGCGGCCTTGCGTCGCGAAAGGGCCGCAAAGCGGCCCCGGGGATGTTGGATCAGAACGCCGGAACCACAGCGCCTTTGTACTTCTCGATGATGAACTGCTTCACCGCAGGCGAGTGCAGTGCAGCCGCCAGTTTCTTCATGTCGTCCGAGTCCTTGTTGTCCGGGCGGGCAACCAGGATGTTCACGTAAGGCGAGTCGCTGCCCTCGATGGCCAGCGCGTCTTTTTCCGGGTTCAGCTTGGCTTCCAGCGCGTAGTTGGTGTTGATCAGGGCAGCATCTACCTGGGTCAGCACGCGCGGGATGGTGGCGGCTTCCAGCTCACGGAACTTCACGTTTTTCGGGTTTTCGGCCACATCCTTCACGGTCGACAGGATGTTCTTGTTGTCCTTGAGCTTGATCACGCCAGCCTTGTCCAGCAGCAGCAAGGCGCGGCCGCCGTTGGTGGCGTCGTTGGGGATGACCACGGTGGCGCCGGAGGACAGCTCGTCCAGTTTCTTGATCTTGGTCGAATACACGCCCAGTGGCTCGATGTGCACGCCGGCCACGCTCACCAGGCTGGTGCCCTTGGCCTTGTTGAATTCATCCAGGTAAGGCTGGTGCTGGAAGAAGTTGGCGTCCAGGCGCTTTTCCGCCACCTGCACGTTCGGCTGGATGTAGTCGGTGAATTCCTTGACCTTCAGCTCTACGCCTTCTTTCGCCAGCTGTGGTTTGACGAAGTTGAGGATCTCGGCGTGCGGCACCGGGGTGGCGGCGACGGTAAGGGTATCGGCCTGGGCCGAGAAGGCCGCGACAGCGGCAGCGACAGCAAGCAGCTTCTTCATTGATCACTCCTTGTGAGGGCCGCGACGGCCCCCGAACGGGTCGGCCAGGCCGACCCCATTGGGGTTATTTACGGGAAAAATGCACGACCAGTTTGTCGCCCACGCTCTGCAGGACTTGAACCAGTACCAGCAGCAGTACCACGGTCACTACCATCACATCGGTCTGGAAACGCTGGTAACCGAAGCGGATAGCCAGGTCACCAAGGCCCCCGGCACCCACCACACCGGCCATGGCAGTGTAAGAAACCAGGGTGATGGCGGTTACCGTTATGGCCGCGAAGATGCCCGGACGGGCCTCCGGCAGCAGCGCACTGGTGATGATCTGGCGGGTGGTGGCGCCCATCGACTGGGTGGCTTCGATGATGCCGCGGTCCACTTCACGCAAGGCGGTTTCAACCAGGCGCGCAAAGAACGGCGTGGCACCCACCACCAGCGGCGGGATGGCGCCTGCAACGCCCAGCGAGGTACCGGTGATCAGCACGGTGAACGGGATCATCACGATCAGCAAAATGATGAATGGCAGCGAGCGCAGGATGTTGACCACCAGCGACAGCAGCGCATAGACGCCCTTCTGTTCGAACATCTGCTTTGGCCCGCAGAGGAACAGCAGCACGCCCAGTGGCAGGCCCAGCAGCACGGTGAAGAACAGCGAGCCGAACAGCATGATCATGGTATCGACGGTGGCCAGCCAGATTTCGGCCCAGTCGACGTTGGCAAAGAAATTCAGGGCGTCCATCAACGCAGTACCTCCATATGTACGTCAGCTGCCTTGAAGCGGGCGAACGCCGCTTCCATGTCTCCGCCGATCAGGGCGAGAGTGAGCTGGCCATAGGGGACATCCTTGATGCGGTCGATACGCCCGGCGAGGATGCTGTAGTCCACACCGGTTTCGCGGGCCACGGTGCCCAGCAGCGGCGCGTAGGTGGCGTCGCCCTGGAAGGTCAGGCGTACGATGCGGCCTGGCACGTGGGCAAAGTCGTCGCGCTGCTCGCCTTCGTCGACCTGCTCGTCTTCCTGGACGAAGCGCTTGGTGGTGGGGTGCTGCGGGTGCAGAAACACCTCAGCCACCGAGCCTTGCTCGACGATCTGACCGGCGTCCATCACTGCCACGCGGTCGCAGACACGGCGGATCACGTCCATCTCGTGAGTGATCAGCACGATGGTCAGCTTCAGTTCACGGTTGATCTCGGCCAGCAGTTGCAGGACCGAGGCCGTGGTTTGCGGGTCGAGGGCACTGGTGGCCTCGTCGCATAGCAGGATCTTCGGGTTGGTGGACAGGGCGCGGGCGATGCCGACGCGCTGCTTCTGGCCGCCGGACAGCTGCGCCGGGTACTTTTTGGCGTGGTCCGACAGGCCAACGCGAGCCAGTAGCTCGGTGACGCGCTTGTCGATTTCGCTGCGCGACAGCTCACCGGCCAGGGCCAGTGGCAGGGCGACGTTGTCGGCGACGGTCTTGGAGGCCAGCAGGTTGAAGTGCTGGAAAATCATCCCGACCTGCTGGCGGAAGCCGCGCAACTGGCTGGCATTGAACGCGGTGACGTCTTCGCCGTCGACGATGATCGTGCCGCCGGAAGGTTCTTCCAGGCGGTTGATCAGGCGCAGCATGGTGCTTTTGCCAGCGCCGGAATGGCCGATCAGGCCGAACACCTGGCCATCTTCGATGGTCAGGCTGGTCGGATTCAGTGCGGGGATTTCCCTACCGGCAACGCGGTAGGTTTTATGTACCTGTTGGAACTCGATCACGTAGCGAACCTTGTGGGGCGCATTGAAATTTGGGTCAGCGGTTAGCTGGGGTCGCGCATTTTAGCCTTTTCCCATAGCTGTTCTTAGCATTTATTTCGTCATGCACCAATCCATCGGGCATATCGCGACAACCGGTAATCCTGATTGAACGCTCGGCAACGCCCTCCAGTCACTACTTGGACAAGCCCTGAACGGGCACGCCTTAAGACTGATGAGGAGAGCCGATCATGCCCAGCAAGAAAACGGATGCGCCCAAGCACAGCGAGGCCGCCGGTACCCAGACCCCTGACAGGGCCAACACCAATGCCAAGCTGCAGAGCCTGGAGGCCGACCGCAGCGATGCGACCGGGCAGGCGCTGCGGACCAACCAAGGCGTGCGCATTGCTGACAACCAGAACTCCCTCAAGGCGGGTGATCGCGGACCTTCGCTGCTTGAAGACTTCATCATGCGCGAGAAAATCACCCACTTCGACCATGAGCGTATCCCCGAGCGCATCGTGCACGCCCGCGGTACCGGGGCACACGGGTTCTTCCAGAGCTATGGCAACCACGCCGAGCTGACCAAGGCCGGCTTCCTGCAAGATCCGGAAAAGATCACCCCGGTTTTTGTCCGCTTCTCGACGGTTCAGGGCCCACGCGGTTCGGGCGATACGGTGCGAGATGTGCGGGGCTTTGCTGTCAAGTTCTATACAGATGAAGGCAATTTCGACTTGGTCGGCAACAACATGCCGGTGTTCTTCATCCAGGATGCCATCAAGTTCCCCGACTTTGTCCACGCGGTGAAGCCAGAGCCCCACAACGAGATACCGACCGGCGGTTCGGCTCATGACACTTTCTGGGATTTCGTCTCGCTGGTGCCGGAGTCGGCTCATATGGTCATGTGGGCCATGTCTGACCGCGCCATCCCGCGCAGCCTTCGAATGATGGAAGGCTTTGGCGTGCATACCTTCCGCCTGATCAATGCCGAGGGCGTGGCCAGCTTCGTCAAGTTTCATTGGAAACCACGCCAGGGCGTGCATTCCCTGCTGTGGGACGAAGCCCAGAAACTGGCGGGCAAGGACACCGACTTCCAGCGCCGTGACCTATGGGAAGCCATCGAAACCGGTGACTACCCGGAATGGGAGCTGGGCGTGCAGATTGTGCCTGAGGCTGACGAACACAAATTCGACTTCGACCTGTTGGACCCGACCAAGATCATCCCGGAGGAACTGGTACCCGTCACGCCGCTGGGCAAGATGGTGCTCAACCGCAACCCGGACAATTTCTTTGCCGAGGTCGAACAGGTGGCGTTCTGCCCAGGCCATATCGTGCCAGGTATCGACTTTACCAACGACCCGCTGCTGCAGGGCCGGCTGTTCTCGTATACCGATACCCAGATCAGCCGCCTGGGTGGGCCGAACTTCCACCAGATCCCGATCAACCGGCCGGTAGCGCCGAACCATAACAACCAGCGTGATGCGCTGCACCAGCACGTCGTGCACAAGGGCCGGGCTTCCTATGAGCCCAACTCGATTGACGGCGGCTGGCCGAAGGAAACCCCGCCTGCGGCGCAAGACGGCGGCTTCGAGAGCTATCAGGAGCGTATCGATGCGCACAAGATTCGCCAGCGCAGTGAGTCGTTCGGCGATCACTTCTCGCAGGCTCGGCTGTTCTTCCAGAGCATGAGCCCGACCGAGCAACAGCACATCATCAAGGCTTACAGCTTCGAGTTGGGCAAAGTGGAGCGTGAACATATCCGCGCCCGGGAAGTGAATGAAATTCTCGCCAACATCGACCTGAAGCTGGCAGCGGCAGTTGCGGCCAACCTGGGCCTTCCTGCGCCGAAAGCGGGTACGGTGAAGGTGAAGGGTAGCCAGCTGGCGCAATCGCCTGCGTTGAGCCAGATGAACCACCCAGGTTCGGTGGGTATCAAGGGGCGCAAGATTGCTGTGCTGGTGGCAGATGGCGTGGACGCTGCCAGCGTGGACAAACTGGTCAAGGCCCTGGAAGCGCACAGTGCCCGGCCGATGCTTTTGGGGCCGACCTCGGCGCCGGTGAAGGCGGCGGATGGCAAGCAACTGCCGGTAGCGGCGTCGATGGAGGGGATGCCTTCGATCATGTTCGACGGGATTGTCGTGCCAGCGGGCAAGGCCTCTACGGATGCGCTGGCGGCTAGCGGATTGGCCAAGCACTTCGTGCTGGAGGGTTACAAGCACCTGAAGGCGCTGGTGCTGACCAAGGAATTGGCGAAAGCGTTGGGGCTCAAGGAGGACAAGGGGCTGTTGCTCGGGGATGAGCAGAAGGCAGTGGATGCCTTTGTCAAAGCGGTAGAAGGCCACCGGGTGTGGGAGCGGGAGGCGGCGGCTGAAGCTGTTCCTGCCTGATAACGCCGCTTCGCGGGTAAACCCGCTCCTGCATCGGCCGTGTAGGAGCGGGTTTACCGGCGAAGCTTTTACTGCTGATGCGGGACCAGCACCACCTGCGCCGGCAGCGAGCGCTGGATCTGATGCTTCTGCTTCAGCTCAAACCCACTGTCAATCTTGCGCACGCGCTTTTCCAGCAAAGTCTTCAGCCAAGGCGCATCCTCGGTGCGCGGTACCTGGAATACCACCTCACACTGGTAACTCACCACATCGGCGGCAATGTCGTCCAGTTGGCGGCGCAGCGCACGGCTGTCAGTGGTCTTCAAGGCCACCACGGTACTTGGCGCTGTCGGGTCGATGATGCGTGCCTCGGGCTTGGCCTCGGCGGCTTTCAGCGCCGCTTCAGCCTTTTCCAGCTCGGCCTTGCGGGCCTGGGTCACGGCATCCCCGCCGGTCACCGCTGGCGCCTGCGGCATCAGGGCCCGGGCACGGGCCAGCGCGGTAGCTGCCGCGTTCACATCGCCCTTCTGCAGGACGATCTGGCTACGTTGCAGGTAAGCTTCGGCCAGTTGGCGCTGGTATTGCTCCAGGCGTGCATCATCCGGCGACTGGGCCTGCAGTGCTGCAAGCTGGTCTTCGGCGGTAGCCAGCTCGTTGCTGGCGATGTTCTGTTGCAACTGCTGCCAGGCATCTGCTTGAGCAGGTGCGGTGGCCTGTTCGACCGGCGCATTGGAACAGGCAGCCAGGATCAGGGAAAACGCGGCAACAAGCAGATAACGGGAGGCGAACGGCTTCATTCCTGCGACTCTCTATTTGCGCAAAAAGCGAGCAAGTCTACACCCAGGTGCGCACGCTCGAAAATAGGCCTTACAGACCCTTTACGGGCCGAAGGTTGCAAGGCGTGCCTGCACACGCCTTGCTTTTCAGCGTTTTGGCAGGGCCAGGCTCAGCAAGAATAGCACTGCGGCGCAGACCACGATCGAGGGCCCGGCGGGGGTGTCTTTGAACCAGGACATGGCCAGGCCGCCGCACACCGCGGTGACACCCAGCAGGCTGGCACCCAGGGCCATCTGCTCTGGTGAGCGGGCGTGGCGCTGTGCCGCAGCGGCAGGAATGATCAGCAGTGAGGTAATCAGCAACACGCCAACGATTTTCATGGCAACCGCAATCACCACCGCGATCAGCAGCATCAGCGCCATGCGCAAGCCGGCCACGGGCAGGCCTTCAACCATGGCCAGTTCTTCGTGCACGGTAACCGCCAGCAGCGGCCGCCACAGCGCAGCGAGCAGCAGCAGGACCAGTGCACTGCCACCGAGGATCCAGGCCAGGTCGGTGGTGCTGATGGCCAGCAGATCGCCGAACAGGTAAGCCATCAGGTCGATGCGCACATCGTGCATGAAGCTCAGCACCACCAGGCCCAGCGACAAGGTGCTGGGGGCCAGGATACCCAGGAGGGTGTCTGAGGCCAGCGGCTGGCGTTGCTGCAATGTCACCAGCAGGATCGCCAGCAACAGGCAGCCCACGGTTACCGCCAGTGCTGGGCTGACATCCAGGGCAAAGCCCAAGGCCACACCGAGCAGCGCGGCGTGAGACAGGGTGTCGCCAAAATAGGCCATGCGCCGCCATACCACGAAAGAGCCCAGTGGGCCTGCAACCAGTGCCAGGGACAAGCCGGCAAGCAAGGCGTAGAGAAGAAAATCAGCCATGCTTGCAGTGCTCTCCGTGAACATGGGTGCCAGGGGCGACCACCGAGCCATGCAGGTCATGGCTGTGGTCGTGATGGTGGTGGTAGATGGCCAGGCTCGGTGCGGTCTTGCCGAACAGCTCGACGAACGCCGGGTCACCGCTGACTTGCTCAGGGTGGCCCGAGCAGCACACGTGGCGGTTCAGGCACACCACCTGGTCGGTGGCGCTCATGACCAGGTGCAGGTCGTGGGATACCATCAGCACGCCGCAGCCGTGGCGGTCGCGCAGGCGGGTGATGAGGTTGTAAAGCTCGGTCTGGCCGACCACGTCCACACCTTGTACCGGTTCGTCGAGCACCAGCAACTGGGGTTCGCGCAGCAAGGCGCGGGCCAGCAGCACGCGTTGCATTTCGCCGCCGGAAATAGTCTGGATCGGGCTGTCGATGACCTGCTCGGCGCCCACTTCCTGCAGCGCCGACAAGGCTGCCGCGCGGTCTACGCCGGGCACCAGGCGCAGGAAGCGCAGCACCGACAGCGGCAGTGTGGCATCAACTTGAATCTTCTGCGGCATGTAGCCAATGCGCAGCTTGGGCTTGCGCCATACCTTGCCGCGATGTGGCTTGAGCAGGCCAAGTACGGCGCGCACCAGGGTCGTCTTGCCCGCCCCGTTGGGGCCAATCAGGGTGACGATCTGGCCTGGGGCGACCGACAGGTCGATGCTGTCGAGCACCGCCTCGCCGCCAAAGGTGACGCCGACCTGGTCCAGGCGAATCAGGGCGTCGCTCATGCCGCGCTCCGGCAGTTACCGCACAGGCCGACCACTTCCACGGTCTGGGTCTCGACCGTGAAACCCACGCCTTTGGCGCTGTTGATGATGGCCTCGCTGATGCTGCTCTGCTCGAGCTCGATGGCCACATGGCAAGCCCGGCAGATCAGGAACTGGCCTTGGTGCACGTGCTCGGGGTGGCTGCAGCCGATGAAGGCGTTCAGCGATGCGATGCGATGTACCAGGCCGTTTTCCAGCAGGAAGTCCAGCGCGCGGTACACCGTGGGCGGCGCGGCGCGGCGGCCGTCCTGCTCACTGAGCACAGCGAGGATGTCGTAGGCGCCCAGTGGCTTGTGGCTCTGCCACACCAGCTCCAGCACACGGCGGCGCAGGGCTGTCAGGCGCAGGCCCTGGCGGGTGCACAAGGTGTCGGCTTCAGCCAGTGCGCTGTGTACGCAATGGGAGTGGTCGTGAGGACGGTTGGCCAGCGGTGTGATGGACATGGGCAGCGACGGTTCTGGACAGAGACGTTATTATGTTACCTGTTTCTGAAGATTCGAGTATCCACCGTGTCCCGATTCCTGGCTCTGTTTGTCGCTTTCATCGCATTATCCGCGCAGGCCGACGTGCGTGTGCTCACCAGCATCAAGCCCCTGCAGCAGATTGCCGCTGCCGTGCAGGAGGGTGTTGGCAGCCCTGACGTGCTGCTGCCGCCCGGCGCTTCACCCCACCACTATGCGCTGCGTCCCTCCGACGTGCGGCGGGTAGGCGATGCCGACCTGCTGTACTGGATCGGCCCGGACATGGAGAACTTCCTTGCGCGTGTGCTGGGAAGCCGCAGCAAGGCCACAGTGGCTGTGCAGTCGTTGCCGGGCATGAAGCTGCGCCACTTTGGCGAGGACAGCCATTCCCATGAGGAAGCAGACCACGACGATCATGACCACGATCACCGCCCAGGCAGCCTGGATGCGCATTTGTGGCTATCGTCGGTCAATGCGCGAGTAATCGCGGCAAAAATGGCAGCTGACCTGGCCCAGGTCGACCCGGCCAATGCGGCTCGCTATCAGAGCAACCTGAAGGCCTTCGATGAACGCCTGGATGCGTTGGATGGGCGTATCAAGGCGCGCGTGACCGGTATTGCCGGCAAGCCGTACTTCGTCTTCCACGAAGCCTTCGACTATTTTGAAGCTGAATATGGCTTTAAGCACGCGGGCGTGTTCAGCGTGGCATCCGAGGTGCAGCCTGGGGCGCAACATGTGGCGGCCATGCGCAAGCGTCTTCAGGAAGTGGGCAAGACCTGCGTGTTCAGCGAGCCGCCACTGCGGCCGCGATTGGCCGAGACCCTGACTGCCGGGTTGCCGGTACGCCTTGCCGAGCTGGATGCCTTGGGTGGCACCGATCCGGTGGATGGCAAAGGGTATGAGCGCTTGCTGGAGAAGCTGGGCGGTGACCTGGCAGGCTGCCTGGAGCAGTTGTAAGCCTGTACCGGCCCCTTCGCGGGCACGCCCGCTCCCACAGGGATAAACTCAAACCTTGAGTTTGTCATTGTACCTGTGGGAGCGGGCGTGCCCGCGAAGAAGCAGACGCGGTCTACAGCGCGAACGGCAGGTGCAAAGCCACCTGCTGGCGCTGCGCCAGACGCACTTCGAACTCGCTCGGATCGTGGATCATCACATCCATCCCGGCGAACGACTCGGCCGCAATCAGGCGCGACAGCCAGAAACGCACGCAGCCTACCCGCAACATTTCCGGCCACAGCTCGGCTTCGGCTGCAGTGAACGGCCGTAGCGCCGCATAAGCTGCCAGCAGCGCCTGGGCGCGTGGTACATCCACCGCGCCCTGCTCATCCAGGCACCAGTCGTTCACGGTGATGGCGATGTCATACAGCATCGGCCCGGAGCAGGCATTGTAGAAGTCGATCACACCGGTCAGGTGGGTGCCTTCGAACATCACGTTGTCGCGGAACAGGTCGGCATGCAGGTTGGCCCGCGGCAAGGCCAGGATCTGCGCCTTGTGTGCGCTGATTTCGTCCAGCGCTGGCTGCAGCAATGCGGCTTGCTCCGCAGTCAGGCGTGGCAGTAGCTCGGCACCCGAGGCCAGCATCCAGTCCAGGCCGCGGTCGGTGCGGCGCTCGATGATGTGCTCGCGGGTGGCCAGGTGAATGTGTGCCAGTAGTTCGCCGACCTGGGCGCAGTGCTGGTTGTTGGGTGCCTTGATGTGTTTGCCCGACAGCCTGGGCTGCAGCAATGCCGGCTTGCCGCACAGCTCGCGCAGGCCGTTGCCGTCGCGATCACGAATGGCATAGGGCACCGGCATGTCGGCACCGTGCAGGGTATCGAGCAGCTCGATGAAGAACGGCATGTCCTCGCTGGGCCCGCGCTCGATCAGCGTCAGGACGAACTCCCCCTGTTCGAGGCTGACGAAGAAATTGCTGTTCTCGGTACCGGCGGCAATGCCCTGGAAGTCGAGCAGACGGCCCAGCTCGTACGGCGCCAGAAAGGTTTCCAGCTCAGGCCGGGTCACGGGGGTGAAGACTGACATGATGAAAAATTGCCCATACGGGCACTTCCGCCGGGAAGTGCCGGGTTGATGTGAACGGTGCGCGTCAGCTTACCACTCGAAGATCTTCCAGGACGGAATCAGCATGTCCGGCTGGTCGGATCGAATGAAATTGGCATCAGTGCCATCAGCGCGTACCAGAAAATAAGGCTTGCCGTTTTTCGGCGTGATCTTGATCGCATACAGGAAGCCGTTCTGCCGGTATTCCTGGATGGTTTTATCGCCTTCCGTGCGAATGGTCACCTCGGGATCGGCCGAGGGGGCGTCGTCCGCCGCCAGGGTGACGACAGGCATGGTTGCCAACAGGCCGAGCAGTAACAGGCGATTGAGTGTGCGCATGATAACCTAGTCCCTTTGTCGTCAATGATTCTGGCTATTCTAGCGCCGGACCCGTCGAAAAGGTTGATTCTGCTCATGAGCCAAGCGCCCCTCGTCCTGGTGGACGGTTCCTCCTACCTTTATCGCGCCTTCCACGCGCTGCCACCGCTGACCACCTCCAAGGGCATGCCGACCGGCGCGGTGAAGGGTGTGCTGAACATGCTCAAGAGCCTGCGCAAGCAATACCCCGACAGCCTCTTCGCCGTGGTGTTCGACGCCAAGGGCGGCACTTTCCGCGATGCCATGTTCGCCGAGTACAAGGCCAACCGCCCCAGCATGCCGGACGACCTGCGGGTACAGATCGAGCCGCTGCACGCCAGCGTCAAGGCGCTGGGCTACCCGCTGCTGTGCGTGGAGGGCGTCGAGGCTGACGACGTGATCGGCACCCTGGCGCGCAGCAGCGCCGCCCTGGGTCGCCCGGTGATCATCTCGACCGGTGACAAGGACATGGCGCAGCTGGTGGACGGGCACATTACCTTGGTCAACACCATGACCGGAAGCGTGCTGGACGTGGCTGGCGTGCACGAGAAATTCGGCGTCGGCCCGGAACACATCATCGACTTCCTGGCCCTGATGGGTGACAAGGTCGACAACATCCCCGGCGTGCCGGGTGTGGGCGAAAAAACGGCGGTGGGGCTGCTGACCGGCATCGGCGGCGGTCTCAGCGACCTTTACGCCAACCTGGACAAGGTGCCAGCGCTGGCCATTCGCGGCGCCAAGACCTTGCCGGCCAAGCTGGAGGAGCACCGCGACGCGGCATTCCTGTCCTACGAGCTGGCCACCATCAAAGTTGACGTACCGCTGGATGTGGAGGTCGAAGCGCTGGTGTGCGGTGAACCTGACCGCGAGGCGTTGCTGGCGTTGTACACCGAGATGGAGTTCAAGAGCTGGGTCGCCGAAGTGCAGCGCGATGCGGCCAAGGCTGGTGATGATGTCGCCCCGGCCGTGGAGCCTGCGGCCAAGGTCGAGCCCAAATACGAAACCATTCTCGACCAGGCCCGTTTCGACGCCTGGCTGGAGAAGCTGCGCAAGGCACCGCTGTTTGCCTTCGACACCGAGACCACCGGCCTGGACGCCCAGCAGGCGCAGTTGGTCGGCCTGTCCTTCGCAGTCGAGCCGCATGAAGCGGCCTATGTGCCGCTGGCCCACGATTACGAAGGCGCGCCGACCCAGCTGGACCGCGAGGCCGTGCTGCTGGCGCTGAAGCCACTGCTGGAGGACCCGGCCAAGGCCAAGGTCGGGCAGAACGCCAAGTACGACATCAACATCCTCGCCAATGGCTCCCCTGCCATCGAGATGCGCGGCGTGGCCTACGACACCATGCTCGAATCGTACGTGCTGAACTCCACCGCCACCCGTCATGACATGGACAGCCTGGCGCAGAAGTACCTCGACCACACCACGATCGCCTTCGAGGACATCGCCGGCAAGGGTGCCAAGCAGCTTACCTTCAACCAGATCAACCTGGACAAGGCCGGCCCCTACGCCGCCGAAGACGCCGACATCACCCTGCGCCTGCACCATGCATTGCAGGCCCGCCTGGCACAGACGCCGAGCGTGCAACCGGTGCTGATGGATATCGAGATGCCGCTGGTGCCGGTGCTGGCCAGGATCGAGCGCCAGGGTGCGTTGGTCGATGCCGAGCTGTTGAAAGTACAGAGCGGTGAGCTGGGCGTGAAGATGGCTGAGCTGGAGCTGCGTGCCTACGAGCTCGCCGGTGAGACGTTCAACCTCGGCTCGCCCAAGCAGCTGGGCACGATCCTTTACGACAAGCTGGGCATGCCGGTGTTGAGCAAGACCGCCAAGGGCCAGCCATCCACCGCCGAAGCAGTGCTCGACGAACTGGCCTTGCAAGGCTACCCGCTGCCAGAGGTGCTGATGCAGTACCGCAGCCTGAGCAAGCTCAAGAGCACCTACACCGACAAGTTACCGGGGCAGATCAACCCGCGCACCGGGCGTATCCACACGTCCTACCAGCAGGCCGTGGCGGCCACCGGCCGGTTGTCGTCGAGCGACCCGAACTTGCAGAACATCCCGATCCGCACCGCTGAAGGGCGGCGTATCCGCCAGGCGTTCATCGCCAGTCCGGGCTACAAGCTTCTGGCGGCGGACTATTCACAGATCGAGCTGCGCATCATGGCCCACCTGGCCAAGGACGAAGGCTTGCTGCATGCCTTCCGCAATGACCTGGACGTGCACCGCGCCACAGCAGCCGAAGTGTTCGGTGTGGCCCTGGAAGACGTGACCACCGACCAGCGCCGCAGCGCCAAGGCCATCAACTTCGGCTTGATCTACGGCATGAGCGCCTTTGGCCTGGCCAAGCAGATCGGCGTCGACCGCAAGCAGTCACAGGACTACATCGACCGCTACTTTGCCCGCTACCCAGGCGTGCTGGCCTATATGGAGCGCACTCGCGCCCAGGCGGCCGAGCAAGGCTTTGTCGAAACCCTGTTTGGCCGCCGGCTGTACTTGCCAGACATCAATGCCAAGAACCCTGCCCTGCGCAAGGGCGCCGAGCGCACGGCGATCAACGCCCCGATGCAGGGTACTGCTGCCGACATCATCAAGCGGGCCATGGTCAAGGTAGATAACTGGTTGAGCGAGAGCGGGCTGGATGCCCGGGTGATCCTGCAGGTGCACGACGAACTGGTGCTTGAAGTACGCGAGGACCTGGTGCAGCAGGTGAAAGATGAAATTCGCCAGCACATGAGCCAGGCCGCGCAGCTGGATGTGCCGCTGCTTGTCGAAGCAGGCGTTGGTGCGAATTGGGACGAAGCTCACTGATTGAGCAGGTAAAACTGTGTAGGATCTGCGACGTAGTGACGCGGATCCGAGCACCGCTCAGTGCCGGGGGTGCTTAAGTTTCATGAAACTATCGCAAATAGTTTTATGGGCTTCGGAACTAAACCGGTGAAGCGGAACTCAGAGTAACTGAATGGCTGGTGAAGCCCTTCGATGCTCCTATGTTGTGTTAAGTGTTGGCAGATATCTGGACCCCGCCCTAGCGGTCCGGACTTGGACCCCGAACTTCCCCCTCCCCATACGAAGTCCGGGGTTTTTTTTGCCCGGAATTTGCCGGATGGCTTGTACTGAGCCCCCCGTAGGAGCGGGTTTACCCGCGAATGCAGCGGTGAATTCGACATCGCATTCGCGGGTAAACCCGCTCCTACAACGGCCTGCGCCCAATCACCAAAGCGTGTCCAACCCCGATCAGGTGTAGGAGCGGGTTTACCCGCGAATACGGTAGAGGCGGCAACTGTGAACGGCGGGTGGAGAGCAGGCCCGGCCCTTTCGCGGGTAAACCCGGGTCAGGCGCAAACCACTAAACGACCGGCTTGTCTTCCAGTTCCATCCAGTCCGCCAGCACTCGGTAGGCGTCTTCCACGCCCAGGCGCTTGGGTGCCGAGAACAGCTGGATGGTCACGCCATCCCCCCAGCCCTTGCGGATTTCCGACTGCACTTTCAGCAATGTGTTCTTGCCCGCGCCGTGGGTCAGCTTGTCGGCCTTGGTCAGCAGGATGTGCATCGGCATGCTGCTGGCCTTGGCCCAGTCGAGCATCATCTTGTCGAAGTCGGTCATCGGGTGACGCACGTCCATCATCAGGATCACGCCACGCAGGCACTCACGGCTGCCCAGGTAGGCTTCCAGGTGTTTCTGCCAGTGCTGCTTGAGCGGAATCGGGACTTTTGCATAACCATAGCCCGGCAGGTCGACCAAACGCCGTTCATCGTCCAGACTGAAGAAATTCAACAGCTGGGTGCGCCCGGGAGTCTTCGAGGTACGCGCCAGGCTGGCATGGGTCAGGGTATTGAGGGCGCTGGATTTGCCGGCGTTGGAACGGCCGGCAAAAGCCACCTCGTAACCCTGGTCGTCCGGGCATTGTTCGACCTTGGCTGCGCTGAGGGCGAATTTGGCTTTCTGGCAGAGGCCGAGGATGGGGTTCTTGACTTGCATGGGATATCCGATGTGGGTGTTGCCTGACTTTGTAGAGCCAAGCCTGGCAAGCGGTGTCGTTTCCGTTTGGATGGCGGAAGTATATAATGCCCCAGTTTTTGTGTGCTCATTCTCCCAGCGAAGGAGAACGGGCATGGGGTGTCGAACAATAGCTCGCGCAACAGAACGCAGCGCGGCCCCCAACCCTGAAGGTCGTTCCGCATGGCGAAATGGCTGCTTGCTGTCGGTATGTTCCTGCCGTTTTTCAGCGCACAGGCTACACAGGATCCCGAGGTGTTGTACAACCGCACGTGTGCGGCCTGTCACACCGGGCAGTTGCCACAGGCACCCAGACGGGGTGACCGGGCAGCATGGGAGCCAAGGCTGGCGCAAGGCATGGATGTACTGGTGAAGCACGTGACCCAGGGTTTCAAGGCTATGCCGCCGCGTGGATTGTGCATGGACTGCAGTGCCGAGGACTACCGTTTGGTCATCCTTTGGATGAGCGGCAGTCCCGATACATAACATTTCACCCTTAGCCGTGTTGGATTAGCTGATGAACAAACTAGTCGTGAGTCTGCTGTTGACCTTGGGTGTCGCTGGTGCGGCCACTGCTGCGCAACCTATCAAAGGCGATGCCGCCGCTGGCCAGGCCAAGACCGCCGTGTGTGGCGCCTGCCACAACCCCGACGGCAACAGCCTGGCACCGAACTTCCCGAAACTGGCCGGCCAAGGCCAGCGCTATCTCGAAAAACAACTTCACGATATCAAGTCGGGCAAGCGTACCGTGCTGGAAATGACCGGCATGCTGGCCGCATTCAGCGACCAGGATCTGGCCGATATCGCCGCCTACTTCTCCAGCCAGAAAGGCAGCGTGGGTGCCGCCGATCCCAAGCTGGTCGAGCGCGGCCGCGCGTTGTTCAATGGCGGCGACCTGGAAAAGGGCATGCCGGCCTGCACTGGCTGCCACTCGCCCAACGGCGCGGGTATCGCCCTGGCCGGCTTCCCGCACCTGGGCGGGCAGCACTCGCAGTACGTGGCCAAGCAGCTCACTGACTTCCGCGAAGGCAACCGCACCAACGATGGCGATGCCATGACCATGCGCACCATCGCTGGCAAGCTGAGCAACCGTGACATCGAAGCGTTGGCCAGCTACATCCAGGGCCTGCATTAACTTTCGGTTAATGTTGTAGGTCAATGATGAAAGGGCGGCCGGGCTGCCCTTTTTTCCGTCCGCAGCCGTTACACTACAGAACTCGAGCCCTTCCCGGCCTGTCTCAGTGCAGGTCGCGTCGTGGCGACCCATGACTGCTCAGGAGTAAAGCATGCGTAAACTGATTCTCAGCGCTGCGCTGGTCGCCGCCAGCGTATTCGGTATGACTGCCGTTCAGGCCGCCGAGCCTGTCGCCGGCAAGGAATACATCGAGCTGAGCAACCCTGTTCCGGTTTCCGTGCCTGGCAAGATCGAAGTCGTCGAGCTGTTCTGGTACGGCTGCCCACATTGCTACCACTTCGAGCCGACCATCAACCCTTGGGCTGAAAAGCTGCCCAAGGACGTCAACTTCAAGCGCGTACCGGCCATGTTCGGTGGCCCGTGGGATGCACACGGCCAGATGTTCCTGACCCTCGAAGCCATGGGCGTCGAGCACAAGGTTCATGCCGCGGTGTTCGATGCCATCCAGAACCAGCACAAGCGCCTGACCGACAAGAACGACATGGCCGACTTCCTCGCCACTCAAGGTGTGGACAAGGACAAGTTCCTCGCCACCTTCGACTCGTTCGCCATCAAGGGCCAGGTCAAACAGGCCAAGGAATTGGCGAAGAAGTATGAAATCACCGGCGTACCGAGCATGGTCGTCAACGGCAAGTACCGCTTCGACCTGGGGACTGCCGGCGGACCGGAAGGCGTGCTGAATGTCGCCGACCAGCTGATCGACAAGGAGCGCGCTGCCAAGTAGGCGGCGTCACCCATGCCCCGCTTCAGAGCTACGCGTGGCATTGGCCTGCACGAGCCGCAGGTCAACGAGCATCACCTGCAGGCCCCGGGCCTGCCCGAGGATGGCCGGCTGCGGCTGCTCAGTTTCAACATCCAGGTGGGCATCAGCACCGAGCGCTACCGCCATTACCTGACGCGTAGCTGGCAGCACCTGCTGCCGCATAACGGGCGTGCCGGTAACCTGCAGAAGATCGGCAGGCTGCTGGGCGACTTCGACCTGGTGGCCCTGCAGGAAGCCGATGGTGGCAGCCTGCGCTCGGGCTACGTCAACCAGGTCGAACACCTGGCCCACTTGGGGGCCTTCCCCTACTGGTACCAGCAGCTCAACCGCAACCTTGGGCGTTTTGCCCAGCACAGCAACGGTGTGCTCAGCCGCCTGAAGCCGCAACTGCTCGAAGACCATCCGTTGCCTGGCCCGGCCGGGCGTGGTGCGATTCTGGTGCGGTTTGGCGAAGGCGAAGATGCGCTGATAGTGGTGATGATGCACCTGGCATTGGGGGCCAAAACCCGCGCCCTGCAGCTGGGTTATATCCGCGAGCTGATAGGCGGTTACCGTCACCAGGTGCTGATGGGTGACATGAACACCCATGCCACTGACCTGCTGGAGCATTCGCCGCTGCGCGATTTGGGCCTGGTCGCCCCACAAGTCGAGGCCACCTTCCCCAGCTGGCGACCGCAGCGTTGCCTCGATCATATTCTGCTCAGTTCAAGCCTCACGCTGGAGCGTGTCGAGGTGCTGGCGCAGCCAATTTCGGACCACCTTCCCGTTGCTGTCGAGATTCGATTGCCTGATGCATTGACTGTGGATACGCTGCCGGTTTTGAGCTAATTGCCATCACCGTTTGCGGACCCGGGCATGACTGAAGACGCTGAGCGCTGGAAAGAAAAATACCTTAAAAGCATCGAGCAGCAAGAAAAGCTCGAGCGCCGTTGGGATGCCCGTCTTGACCTGCTGCGCCGAGGCCTGGTGCGCAGCACCCTGGCTGCTGAAGGCAGTGACAAGGTGGTAGACGAGTGCATGAAGGAAATGCGCGATGTCATTCGCAGCGACAATATGGACGCCGGCCTCGCTGGCTTGATTCCGCGCCTTGAGAAAGCGGTACTGGATTCCGAACAGCGTCGCGAAACCCGCATGAACCAGGTCAGCGATGCGCTGACCGCACTGGTTGGCCAACTGCAAGGCCTGCCCCTGCCCAGCGATATCTCGCGGCCATTGAAAAAACTGGCGAAGAAGCTCGAGGGCGGGGTTGCCCAGTCACGCGAGCTGCCGCCGCTGTTGGGCGAGTTGAGCGGCTTGCAGGGGCGCGCGCTGTCGGCCCTTGGCAAGCCGAGTGAAGAAGCCCGACCCGGTTTTCTGCAGCGGTTGTTTGGAAGCCGCGAGGAAGATGCACAGGCAGGAGCAGAGCTTGCGCCGGTAGCGTTACCTGCTGCCGAGGTTGTACCCCAGGCAGCCGGCAGTGCCGAGCCCTCGCGGCACGATGACGTCGATGCGCTACAACCGTTGCCGGCTCCTGCTGCTCCGACTGCCGAGGTGGCCGAAGCGCCCGAGCTTGAGCTGGAGGCATTTGGCCCGGCGCTGATCGAAACGGCCGAAATGCCGCCAGCCCCGTTGCCAAGGGACAAGGCGCCATTGCCGGAAGCTGAAGTTTCCGCCAGCGAGCCGTTGGCTGAGGCAGAACCCTTACAAGCCCTTGAAGAAACCTTTGGTGAAGACGGCCCCTATGCCCTGCCCTACGCAGTGGAGCCGCCTTACAGCCAGGTTGCCGCGCACATCGAGCAGACCCTGATCGGTCTGCTCGATGACCTCAGCCTGCCCGAGCGACACAAGGCTCAGGCGCAGGAAATGCGCGAGCGGGTTGCTCGCGGCTTGAACTGGTACGAACTGATCCCGGTGCTGGATGACTTGGCAGTACTCATGCTGGCGATCACCGACAGCGGTCAGCACGAATTCGAAACCTACCTGCAGCAGCTCAATGAACGCCTGGAAGGTTTCCAGAGCCACCTGCACGAGGCCAGCGCCGGCCACGCGGACAACAGCACCGCTGCCCGCGAGCTGGATAGCCAACTGCGTGAGCACGTCGACGGCCTGCAGAGCAGCGTGCAAGGTGCCGCCGATGTAGACAGCCTCAAGCACATTCTGGAAAACCGCCTGGAAGGCTTGCTGGTGACGATGGACGAGCACAAGCACGAGCGTGATCGCCGCGAGCAGGAACTGGCCGGTCGCCTGCAAGGCTTGTCGGAGCGGGTGGCGAGCATGGAGCATGAGGCGCTTGGCTATCGCGAGCACCTGGAAGAACAGCGCCAGAAAGCCCTGCTGGACCCGCTCACCGGCCTGCCCAACCGTGCGGCCTGGAGCGAGCGAGTCGAACGCGAAATGCTTGACTGGCAGGAAAACGGCGGCCATCTGGCGATGGCGATTCTTGACCTGGACCATTTCAAACGCATCAACGACAACTATGGTCATCTGGCTGGGGACAAGGTCCTCAAGATCGTGGCCGACCAGTTGCGCAAGCGTCTGCGGGGCCGGGATTTCATCGCCCGTTTTGGCGGCGAGGAATTCGTCTTGCTGCTGCCGCAGACTACGCCCGCAGTCGCTGCGCAAGTGGCCGAGGTGTTGCGTGCCACAGTCGAAGCCTGCCCATTCCACTTCAAGGGAGAACGGGTGGTGATCACCACCTCCATCGGCCTGGGTGCATTCCGTTCTGGCGAACGCAGCGACCAGGTGCTCAAACGGGCCGATGCAGCGCTGTACCGGGCAAAGGAGCTGGGGCGTAATCGCGTCGAGCATGGTTAGCCAGCCGCTGTCCGGCAGGCACAGCGCATGTGAGCACGTTATACTGTAGCGCTCATACGCTGAGGCCACTGACGTGCTTTCCACGCTTAAAAAAACCCTGATTTCCTTTTTGCTGTTGTCTGTCGCCGGTTGCTCGACGGGCCTGCGCATCGACCGCAGTCACCCTTCGGCCAATCAGGACAACCGCATCCAGTTCGTTGTCCTGCATTACACCAATGCTTCGCTGGAGCGCTCCCTGGCGCTGCTTACCCATGGTGAAGTCAGCAGCCATTACCTGATCGGCGATGGCCCGGCTACGGTGTATCAGCTGGTAGATGAAAACCGTCGCGCCTGGCATGCCGGTGAGAGCCAGTGGCAGGGGCGTACCTGGCTGAACTCCTCGTCCATTGGTATCGAGATCGTCAACCCAGGCTTCACCGACACCCCGAACGGCCGGGTCTGGCACCCTTACAGCGAGGCGCAGATCCAGTCGCTGATCGCGCTGCTCAAGGACATTGTCAAACGCAACAACATCGAACCACGCCATATCATCGGCCACAGTGACATCGCCCCGCTGCGCAAGCTGGACCCGGGGCCATTGTTCCCGTGGAAGCGCCTGGCCGACGCCGGGCTGGGTATCTGGCCGGATGCCAACGCCGTGGCACGGCAGCAAGCCTACTTCAGCGTCAACCCGCCAAGCGTTGGCTGGTACCAGCAGGAGCTGGCACGGTTTGGCTATCAGATCGAGCAGACCGGCGTGCTGGATGTCGCCACACGTCATGTGATCGCCGCCTTCCAGATGCGCTTCCGCCCGCAGCGCTTCGACGGTATGCCGGATGCGCAGACAGCAGCGATGCTGCAGGTACTTAACCGCATGCGTTGAGTCACGGCGGGCGGGGTCCTTGTTGCAAGCCTTGCGCTGCGAATAGGCGAGTTGGGTCGACGCAGTTGTATCGACTTAACGGTCTCATCGCAGCCACAAGGCTGTTTCTACAAAGCGCGTGGGTGGATTGCAGCGAAGCGCCAAACGGTGAGGGTGATTATTGATTCCGTTGCTATACCTTGGTTATCAACTGGATGCCTTCGATGTCAGCCTTCATCGCCTTGCTGCGCCAAATTTTTTACCGTCCCTGGATGCTGGCCACTTTGGCAGCGCTGGCCAGCGCCGCGGTGTTGCTCTCTGCCAGCATCGGCATTGCCCTGCAACAAATGAAACAAAGCGAAAGCGAACAGATGAATGCCCAGGGCGAGCGTTTTCTGGAACGGCTCGAACAGGTGTTCGGCCAATTGCGCGAAGGGGTCGACCTGCTGCAGGCCCAACCCTTGCGCGGCTGCAGCCCGGCAATGCTGGCAGCCTTGCAGCAGGTTGGCCTGAACTCGCGGTTCATCTATGAAGCGGCTTATGTAGATGGCAATGTTGCCTGCTCCAACCGCGGTGATGAGCGAGCGTTCGTTCCCTTGCGGGCGCCAGATATCCAGGGGCCAACGTACAGCTACTGGCTTAACACCACCACCGAGCCGAACGAGAACCTGGCAGCACTGATGCTGGGCCGGGGCAAGTTTCTGGTTTCCACCTCCCGTGGGCATTTGACCGATGTGGTGGACCTGCCCCCAGGTGGCAGCCTGGTGGTGGTGCTGGACAACGGCGCCCGGGCCATTCCGGTGCTTGGCCCGCCACAGGTATGGCCACCACCCTCGGCCTGGTCGACCAGCCACAAGTCGCTGCTGGAACTCAGTGATCGGCTGATCTACCGAATGCCGACCAAGTCGCCGGATTACCAGTTGGTGCTGATTGCCCCGAGGGCCAGTCTGCCGTTGAAGATGAACGGCATGCTCTGGTTGCTGTTCCCCGGTAGCGTGCTGGCGGCCTGCTGCATCGGTTGGTTGGTTCTGCAGTTGATTCTGCAACGACGGTCGATGAGTTCAGAGTTACAGAATGCCTTGCGTCGTGGAGAGCTGCAGGTGCTCTACCAGCCAATCATCGAGCTCGACAGCCGGCGCTGTGTGGGCGCCGAGGCCTTGGTGCGCTGGCGCCGCCCGGACGGCACCCTGACCAGCCCGGACCTTTTCATTCCGCTGGCGGAGAATACCGGGCAGATTCGCCAGATCACCGACTTTGTCCTGCAGCGTGTGCTTGAACAGCTAGGACAGCTACTGCGCTCGCACCCCAAGCTATACATATCGATAAACCTGGCGGCCTGCGATGTGATGGTGCCACGTATTGGCCGGGTGGCGGCGCGCTTGCTGGCCTTGCATCGAGTGGCGCCCAGCCAGATTGCCTTCGAGGTGACCGAGCGCGGCCTGATCGACGTGGTGGTCGCCCGTGACAATCTGCAGGCGCTACGCGCCGTGGGGCACCAGGTGCTGATCGACGACTTTGGTACCGGTTATTGCAGCCTGGCCTACCTGCAAACCCTGCCGGTGGACTGCCTGAAGATCGACAAGGCATTCATCGACGCTCTGGGCCACGATGCCGCCAGTAGCGGCGTGGCCCCGCATATCATCCGCATGGCCCATGACTTGCACCTGCGGGTAATTGCCGAAGGAATCGAGTTCGAGGACCAGGCGGTGCTGCTGAACAGCGAGGGGGTCAATTATGGCCAGGGCTGGTTGTTTGCCCGGCCGCTGAACGCCCGGCAGTTTGCCGAGTTGGTGACTCGTGGGCACCTGCCGCGGCGGGTGTAGGCGCGTTGAAGCAATCAGACCGGTAACGCCATGTAGAACTGGGTCCCCTGCCCCGGCCGCGAAAACACGCCCATGCGCCCTCCGTGCAGCTGCACAATTTCCTTGCACAGCGCGAGCCCCAGCCCAGCGCCGCCTTTCTTGCGACCTACCTGCACGAAAGGCTCGAAGATGCGCGCTTGTTGCCCATAGGAAATGCCCTCTCCGTTGTCCTCGACGCTGATGATCACCCGTTCTGCATGCCGTCTGGCATGCAGGCGGATGCGCCCGCCGTTGGCGGTATGGCGGATGGCGTTGTGCAGCAGGTTGTCCAGCACCCGGTCCAACTGGGCGACGTCGGCCTGGATGCGCGGTAGCGGCGGGTCCAGTTCCTTGATCAACTCGATCTGCTTGTGCGCGGCCTGTTCGGCAAAGCGCGATTGCGCGTGGTCCAGCAGGTCGTCGATGGCACAGGGGGCCAGCTCGAGCTTTTGCAAACCGCTCTGATAACGGGAGAAGTTGAGCAGGTCGTTGATCAGTTGGGTTAGACGCTGCATTTCTTCGCCGATGGTTTCCAGCAGGTCGTTCTCGCGGGCTTCGGGCGGGAACTTGATCCGCTCGCGCAGCAGGCCAAAGGCCATGTGCATGCCGGTCACCGGGGTACGCAGTTCGTGGGAGGCGCGCAGCACGAATTCGCTGCGCACCCGCTCGAAGGCCCTTTGCTCGGTCACATCGTGCAGCACCATCACCGCGCCGAGGATTGGTCCCTGCGGGTGGCTGACCGGGGTCAGGCTGTAGGTGAGCAGACGTGATTCTTCATCGACCTCCATGTTCAGGTCGTCCGGTGGGCGGTCGAGGCTGCCCCCGCGCAGAACCTGGCGCAGTTGTTGCTCAAGCTCGGGTCGCTGCAGGGCTTCGACCAGGCTGCTGCCCACGCGGCTGTCGTTCCAGCCCAGCTGGCGCTGCGCCACCGGGTTGAGGTGCTCGAGGCGGCCCTGGCGGTCGATGATCAGCAGGCCGTCGTCGATGCTGTCGAGTACCGCCTGTAAACGCTGCTGGCCGGCCAGCAGCTCGTCGACGTTGGTGGCCTGGTGCTTGCGCAAGGCATCGGCCATCAGCCCAAAACGGCGGGTCAGCTGGTTGAGCTCGGCGGCCTGGGCGACCGGCAAGGTCACATCGAAATTGCCCTTGCCCAACTGGTCGGCCGCCTTGGCCAAGGCTTCGATCGGCTGGCCGAAACGCCGGGCGATGTTGTGCGCGGTGATAAAGCCCAGTATCAACACCACCAACCCCATCAGGCCGAGTACACCACTGACCAGCAATGCGCGGTCACGGGTGCGTTCCTCGCTACGGGTAATCAGGTCCAATGCCTGCTTGTGGGAATCGATGAGGTCGGTGCGCACCTGATTGAACGCGGCCCCAAGCGGCTGATCGACACCCATGCTGCGAGCGGGTGTGGCGCTGTCGCGATAGGTCTGGAGGAAGGCCTGGTAATTGCTGCTCGCCTTGCTGAAACCGGTGCGCTCACCGCCTTGTTCCAGCCCTTGGTTGAGCAGGTCCTGGAAGTTGTCCTGCAGCAGCCGCAGGCTTTCTGGGGCGGTGTCTTCATCGAGAATCAGAATCATCTGTTCGCCCAGGTTCTGGCGCAACTTCAGCCCCACTTCCAGGGCATGGGTGGTGTCGCGCACCAGTCGCTGTTGCACTGTAGCCATCTGCAGCATGCTGACCAGACCCAGCAGCAGCCCTAGCAACGCCACGGTGACGAGCGTCGAGATGCTGAGGAAAAGCCGCGTACGCAGCTTCATGGGCGGCCATTTCATAGGTTGTACTGCTTGCGCTTGCGGTACAGGGTAGAAGCATCGATGCCCAAGGTCTTGGCTGCTTGGTCGAGGGTATCGCTGGCGGCCAGTACGGCACCGATATGGGCACGCTCCAGCTCATCCAGGCTAAGTGCGGCACCTACGCGCGGGGCACTGCCGGCGGGTTGTTCACCCATGCCCAGGTGGCTGATCTCCACGCGTTCCTGCGGGCAGATGATGCTGGCCCGTTCCACTACGTTGCGCAGTTCGCGAATGTTGCCAGGCCAGCGGTAGTTGAGCAGGGCGGTTCGCGCCTCGTCACTGAAACCGCGGGCGGGCCGGGAGTATTCCTTGACGAAACGGGCGAGGAAGCGGTCGGCCAGGATGAGGATGTCTTCACTGCGCTCGCGCAGCGGGGGCAGGTGCAGGGTAATCACGTTCAAGCGATACAGCAGGTCTTCGCGAAAGCGGCTTTCGCGCACCATCTCTTCAAGGTTGAGGTTGGTGGCAGCCAGGATACGTACATCGGCACGCCGGGTAACCGGGTCGCCGACGCGTTCGTATTCCTTGTCCTGGATGAAACGCAACAGTTTGGGCTGCAAGGTCAGCGGGAAATCGCCGATCTCGTCGAGGAATAGCGTGCCCCCGTCAGCCTGGCTGACCCGCCCGAGGGTGCTTTCGCTGGCGCCGGTGAAGGCGCCGCGGGTATGGCCGAATAGCTCGCTTTCCATCAGCTCGGCGTTAAGCGACGGGCAGTTGATGGTCACGCAGGCTTTGCGTGCACGCTTGCTCCAACCATGGATGGCCCGTGCCAGCTCGCCCTTGCCGGTACCCGATTCGCCAAGGATGAGGATGTTGGCGTCAGTGATGGCGACTTGGCGGGCGGTTTCAAGCACCGCCATCATGGCCGGGCTATGGGAGTCGAGGCCGTCCTTGGGTTTGCGTATTTCACCTTCCAGCGCTTCCAGGCGTGCAGAAAGCTGGCGCACCTCCAGTTGCTTGGCAGTGGCCAGGCGCAACTGGTCGGGGCTGCATGGCTTGACCAAGTAGTCGGCAGCGCCGGCCTGGATGGCATCTACTGCGGTGTCGATCGCCGAGTGCGCGGTGACGATCACCACCCGCATCCACGGGGCCTGGATACGCATCTGTGCCAGCACGTCGAGGCCGTTGTCTTCCCCCAGGCGCAAATCGAGGAAGCATAGGTCGAACACCTGGCGCTGCAGCAGGGTTTCTGCCTGGGCGGCGCTGTTGGCCGTGGCCACGCTGTAGCCCTCGTCTTCCAGGCAGTAACGGAACGTGCGCAGGATCGCGGACTCGTCATCCACCAGCAGAATTCGGCCTTGGTTGTCCTGGGCTGATTCCATTTCCTGTGCTCCTTAGGGAAAGATCTTTATTTAGTGTGGGAAAAATCGGGCAAGTTGCATGGTCAATTCTGAAGGATTCTGTCCTTTGCATGCTAGCCAGTGGCCAAACGATGTCTACAAGCCGTGATTCTTCAATGATTTGCTTAGAGACACGCGCTGGCACATTGGTTGCGATGATTTTCAGATTTTGCCCACGAAGGAGGCGCTTTCATGCCCTTTTCCCTGCGTACAGCCGTTTTGGCCGCCACGCTGCTGCCAATCCTTACCCCCGCATTCGCCGACCCTGTGCAGGACGCGCGCCTGGAAGGCGCCCTGCAAACCGCCTTGTCACTGAACCGCATGCTTGATTCATTTCGCATCAAGGTTGAAGTGGACGGCAAGCAGGCGCGGCTTTCCGGTGAGGTGGAGAACGAGGTCGAGCGGCAGCTGGCCGAGGACGTGGCCCGTGCTACCCGGGGCATCGAACAGGTAGAGAACCTGCTGCAACTCAATGCCCAACTGGTGGAGCGTCCGCAGGAGCTGCGTGCCTACGCCCAGCGCCTGGAGGACGTGACCCTGGCGGCGGTGATCCGTGCTCGGCTGTTGTGGAGCCGTACCACCGAAAAGGCACCTATAGAGGTACAGAGCAGCGAGGGTGTGGTGACGTTGCGTGGCAAGGTCGACAGTGCCGAAGCCAAGGAGCTGGCGGGCGTGGTAGCGCGTACCACCGACGGCGTGTACCTGGTCAACAACCTGGTCAGCCTCGATACCGCCGCCATGGCCAAGGCGCGGGAAACACCGGCGGGCGCGCCAATCGGGCCGCAACCAAGCGACAGCTGGATCGTCGACAAGATCCAAAGTAGCTATCGCTTCAGCCGCAACCTCGATGGCCTGAACCTGAAGGTGGCCAGCGAAGCAGGCATGGTGCGGCTCTCGGGCGAGGTGGTCAGCGCGGAGCAGAAAACCATCGCCGTGGAGATCGCCCGGCAGATCATCGGCGTACGGGGCGTGGATGCTGACCTGCTGAAAGTCGCGACCAAGGTGGAAGGCTGATCGTGCAATTCGCACGACCACACAGGCGTCATCGTGCAGGATACGTCCTCACGGTGTTTTTTAATAATCACTAACTAGTTGATTTATAAGGATTTTATTTAAATCAAAAGGCTGGCATGCAGGCTGCAATTACCTGTTCAGGTTTGAACAAAAAATACAGCAGGAGGAGCCAGCATGAACCGCCAATCCGTCAACCGCTCGCAGAGCGCTGCACTGCCTTTGCGCCAGATGCTGACACTCGGCATGGCGATGCTGCTGACCTTGGCCGCTGGCCTCTTCTATTACAGCTTGCAGACGGCGCGTCTGGCTGAGCAGGTGGCGGCTCAGACTGCCCTGTTGACGCAAATTCAGGCAACTCGTGCCAACACCTTGGTCAAGGCCGCTGACTGGCAACCAGCTGGCCAGGCCATTGCCTCACCGGCCACTGTGGAAAAAGTTGTTCCCCAGGAACGCTGGGTTTTCTGACCAGGCGGCCGGATCGATTCCGCAAAAAGAAAGGAGAACTACCATGCTGAGTTGGGCTATCACTTTCCTCATCATCGCCATTGTCGCCGCCGTATTGGGCTTCGGTGGTATCGCGGGCGCTGCTACAGGTATCGCCAAGATCCTGTTCATTGTCTTCCTGGTGTTGTTTGTAGCCTCCTTCTTCTTTGGACGCGGACGAGGTTGAAGATGAGCAGGAAGCTTCGTTCAGCCGTGGTCGCCGCCCTGTTGCTGGGCGGCAGCGCGGCGGCCATGGCGGCCAATGACGGCCAGGTTCGGGTCGACCAACTGCTCGGCTCGGACCCGGAGTACCGGGAAACCTGGCAGGACACCCTCGAAGGCGAGGAACGCCTGCCCGATTGGGTGGTCAATCTGACCGGCAGTTCTCAGCAGCAGATGTCTGCCGTTACTGAGGACGGCGACAAGTACCTAGTCGGCCCGCTGTGCGAAAAACAGGACAATTGCACCTACAAGCGGCTGATCGTGGCGTTCAGCTGGGACAAGGATGATGCCTACGGGATGCTCGTCGAGGTGCCCGAAGGTTTGCCGAGCGACAAGTCGCCCACCCGTCATGCGCAGTACCGCTGGCTGGGCGAACCTGACGACGGCATGAAGGCAATGCTGCAGGAGCAGCTCAAGCGTGACCCGAACTGGTACTGAGCATTGTTGCCGGTACGGATGAAAGGTCACTCACTGTCACGTAATAGAAGCTGAAGCTTTCTATAGTTCAGCCTTCTATGATGCGCCGCCCCGAGGAGGGGTAGCACATGACCAAGGGGTCGGGCTGCTCTGATTGTTACAGGACCGGAGTGGCCTAGGGGTACAGGGAGTGCCTCCAGTAATGGGCCGGGTCAGGAAAGGCGGAATCGGAAGTCTCAGGTCGGCGGTGTCACAGGGATACCTTGCCAGACCTGACTTCCGAGGAGCCATGTAGGAAACGTCGCCTCCCTTGCGCGTTTTTTCCCCTGGGACACATTTTGTCTCGACCGTACATCAATTTTTTTTCGACCTTCCTAGTGCTGCTACAAGTGGCATTTCCGCCATTCGGATTGTCGAACAGGCCATCTTTCGTGTTCTATCTGTCCCGCCAAATCTGCCGAAATATGGCGGTTTGGTCTTGTTCGGGATTCCGAATGTTATAAATCAAGCACTTGCGAAGCTGCCGGCTAGGTCGAAAACAGTATGCATAAACGGCATGGGCTATGCGTTTCAGGCATTAGCTTTCGCCCCTTGCCGTCGCAATAGTTGCCGCCTTTTTCGCTGGCCAGAGCGCCCTGTCGCTCGCCTGCGGTGTCCTTACATGACGTCGCCTGACGGAAGCCTTTATTGCCCGTGACCTTGCCCATGGCTCTGTTACGCGTGTTTCCGCCAGGTGCCATGACCACTAAAACAAAGGGTAAAGACATGAAGAAGGCAAAACTGAGCCTCGCCTGGCAGATCGTCATCGGTCTGGTCCTGGGTGTTGCAATCGGCGCGCTACTGAATCATTTCAGTGCAGAAAAGGCATGGTGGATCAGCAACGTCCTTCAGCCCGCTGGTGACATCTTCATCCGCCTGATCAAGATGATCGTCGTCCCGATCGTGATTTCGTCGCTGATCGTGGGCATCGCCGGTGTTGGCGACGCGAAGAAACTGGGCAGTATCGGCCTGAAGACCATCATCTACTTCGAAGTGGTGACCACGATCGCCATCGTCGTAGGCCTGGTGCTGGCCAACCTGTTCCATCCGGGTGCCGGCATCGACATGAGCACCCTGGGCACTGTGGATATCTCCAAGTACCAGGCGACAGCGGCCGAAGTGCAACATGAGCACGCGTTCATCGAAACCCTGCTCAACCTGATTCCGTCGAACATCTTCGCAGCGCTGATGCGTGGCGAAATGCTGCCGATCATCTTCTTCTCGGTGATGTTCGGCCTGGGTCTGTCGAGCCTGCAGGCAGAGCTGCGTGACCCGCTGGTGCGTACCTTCCAGGCTGTTTCGGAGACCATGTTCAAGGTCACCCACATGATCATGAACTACGCCCCGATCGGCGTGTTCGCCCTGATTGCGGTGACCGTGGCCAACTTCGGTTTCAGCTCGCTGCTGCCGCTGGCCAAGCTGGTTGTGCTGGTGTACTTCGCCATCGCCTTCTTCGCCTTCATGGTACTGGGCCTGGTTGCCCGCCTGTTCGGCTTCTCGGTGATCAAGATCATGCGCATCATGAAAGATGAGCTGATCCTGGCCTACTCCACCTCCAGTTCGGAAACCGTGCTGCCGCGGGTGATCGAGAAGATGGAGAAGTACGGCGCGCCGAAGTCGATCTGCTCGTTCGTGGTACCGACCGGCTATTCGTTCAACCTCGACGGTTCGACCCTGTACCAGAGCATCGCGGCGATCTTCATTGCCCAGTTGTACGGTATCGACCTGTCGTGGAGCCAGCAGCTGCTGCTGGTGCTGACCCTGATGGTCACTTCCAAAGGTATCGCGGGTGTGCCGGGCGTATCGTTCGTGGTACTGCTGGCCACCTTGGGCAGCGTGGGCATTCCGCTGGAAGGCCTGGCCTTCATCGCGGGCGTGGACCGCATCATGGACATGGCCCGTACTGCACTGAACGTTGTGGGCAACGCCTTGGCTGCATTGGTCATTGCTCGCTGGGAAGGCATGTACGACGCGGTCAAGGGCGAGCAGTACTACGCCTCGCTGATGGCCGAGAAGCAGGGAGCTGCAGTGGTTGGCGAAACCGCCAAGCGCTGAGCCTGATGGCTGTTTGACCAAGAGCCCCGACTTGTCGGGGCTTTTTGTTATCTGCGAGATCTTGAGCCGCGCCTACAAAGGCTCGCGATCGCCAGTCACAGGCTGCGATACGCTATTATTCGGGCACTTTTCAGGGGGAACATACGGATGCTCAACGGCCTTTGGCTCGGCTTTTTCCTGGTGGCGGCGGTGTCCGCCATGGCCCAATGGCTGGTGGGTGGCAACGCAGGCATCTTCGCGGCAATGGTCGAAAGCATATTCGCCATGGCCAAGCTGTCGGTCGAGGTGATGGTGCTGCTGTTCGGCACACTGACCCTTTGGCTGGGCTTTCTGAAGATCGCCGAGAAGGCCGGTATCGTCGAATGGTTGGCCAGGGTGCTGGGCCCGTTGTTCGCCCGCCTGATGCCGGAGGTGCCGCCCGGCCACCCAGCCCTGGGCCTGATCACCATGAACTTCGCTGCCAACGGCCTGGGGCTGGACAACGCTGCTACGCCGATTGGCCTGAAGGCCATGCGCGCGCTGCAGGAGCTGAACCCCGGCAGCACCACCGCGAGCAACGCGCAGATCCTGTTTCTGGTGCTCAACGCCTCGTCGCTGACCCTGCTGCCGGTAACTGTCTTCATGTACCGGGCCCAGCAAGGCGCGCCAGACCCGACCATGGTGTTTCTGCCAATCCTGCTAGCGACCAGCGTCTCGACCCTGGTTGGTCTGCTGTCGGTGGCAGTGATGCAGCGTTTGCGTCTGTGGGACCCGGTGGTGCTTGCCTACTTCATCCCCGGCGCTTTGCTGCTGGGAGGCTTCATGGCTTTTCTTGGCACCCTGTCGGCCGCCGCGCTGGCCAGCCTGTCGTCGCTCCTGGGCAACCTCACGCTGTTTGGCGTGATCATGCTGTTCCTGGTGGTGGGCGCCCTGAAACGGGTGAAGGTGTATGAAGCCTTTGTCGAAGGCGCCACGGAAGGCTTCGATGTGGCCAAGAGCCTGCTGCCCTACCTGGTGGCGATGCTGGTGGCGGTGGGTGTGCTGCGCGCCTCTGGTGCCCTGGAGCTGGCCCTGGACGGTATCCGCCATGCGGTGAGCTGGATGGGCCTGGACACGCGCTTCGTCGAGGGCCTGCCCACCGCGCTGGTCAAGCCGTTCTCTGGCAGCGCAGCGCGGGCAATGCTGATCGAGACCATGCAGACCCAAGGCGTGGACAGTTTCCCTGCCTTGGTGGCAGCGACGATTCAGGGCAGCACCGAAACCACCTTCTACGTACTGGCCGTGTACTTTGGTGCCGTGGGCATCCAGCGCGTGCGCCATGCGGTCGGTTGCGCACTTCTGGCCGAGTTTTCAGGGGTAGTCGCGGCGATCTTCGTCTGCTACTGGTTCTTTGCCTGAAGCTTCAGTTGTGCCTGGTTGGCCTGGGTGATGGTCCAGTTCACGACTTGCCCCACCAGCTGGTCGCTGGCCTGGCCGAAGCCGGCGACCACTGCTGATACCTGTTTGTCGTCCAGCGGTTGGCGGATTTCGAAGCGCTTGCTGGCCAGGATGCGTTGGTTGCGGCCCTGGACCAAGCGAGCGTCATAGCGGATCACCACCTCCACTGCCCCATCCGTGCGGTATTCACTCTGAAATGCCTGCAGCTCGCCGGCCAGCTCGTAGTCTGCCTGCAGGTTACTGTCGTCAGCACTCAGGCGCTGTACCTGGCCCTCACGCTGGAACCCGTCGAGCAAGCGGTTACGCAGCAGCACCGGGGCCGCATCGCTCCAGCGCGCGCCCTTGTAGCTGCTCACCACATTGCCCTGCGGAACCACGGCAATCCTTGGCCCAGCCAACACTTCACTGGCCAGCGGCTTGTTCAGGCGCAATGACCACTCCAGCGGCGGCGCTGTGCGACTGGGCTGGTTCACCGGCAGGCGATAAAGGTCCACAGGTTCGCTCTTCGGCAGGATCGAGCAGGCACTGGCCAGGCTCAGCGAGGCCGCCAGGGTCAGCAGGCGCAGCGACGGATTCATGGCTGGAACTCCTTGTTGTTGTCGCGGCCAAGCAGGTAGCCGCTTGGGTCGGCCTCCAGTTGCCGGGAAATGCCTTTGAGCGCGTTAAGTGTTTCGCGCAGTTCACGAATGGCCGGGGCAAGCTGGTTCAGGCTCTGGGCGCCGTCACCTATAGCCTCGCTGTTGTTCTGGAGCAGGTTATTGATGGTTGCCGTGCTTTGGGCCAGTGACTGCATGGCCTGTTCGGCGCTGCCGATCGCCTGCTTGCCTTCGCTATCCAGCAGGCCGTTGGCATTGCGCATCAATGCCTGGGTTTCGGCCAGGGTGGCGCTGGCCTGCTTGCCCACCTGCACCAGCTGTGCGATGGCCTCGGCGATGCTGCCGTGCTGGCCGGCAAAGGCGCCGGTGGTCTTGTCGAGGTTGGCCAGCGTGTTGCTGAGGTGGCCTATGTTGTCCTCGGAGAACATCTGGTTGGCGTTATGGAGCAGCATGTTGATGTTGGTCACCAGGTCGCTGCTGTCGTTGAGCAGACGCGAGATTGGCGATGGCGAAGCGATGATCACCGGCAGCTTGCCATCCTTGCCTTTAAGCTCGGGGCTTTGCGGGGTGCCGCCGCTGAGCTGGATGAACGAGTTGCCGGTGACGCCGGCCAGGGTCAGCTTGGCCTGCGTGTCTTCCTTCACGGGGGTATCGGCGCTCAGGCGCACGCGTGCCAGTACCCGGCGCGGGTCTTTCGGGTCCAGACGCAGGGTGGACACGTCGCCCACCTTGATGCCGTTGTACTGGACCGTGCTGCCGGGAGAAAGGCCGGACACGGCTTCGTTGAACACCACTTCGTAATCCTTGAAGGCGTCGTCGACACTGGACTTGGCCAGCCACAGGCCGAACAGCATGGCCCCTGTCACCACCAGAACGGTGACCAGGCCGATGAGGACGTGATGGGCTCGGGTTTCCATTGCTCAGCGCTCCTGCCCGGCACGGGTGGCAGCCTGTTCGGCTGCGCGCCCGCGTGGGCCGTGAAAGTATTCTTGGATCCAGGTGTCGTTGGTCTTCTCGACCTCGGCCAGCGGGCCGGCCACCAGGACCTTCTTTTGCGACAGCACCGCAATGCGGTCGGTGATGGTGTACAGGGTGTCGAGGTCGTGGGTGATCAGGAACACCGACAGGCCCAGCGCATCGCGCAGGGTAAGGATCAACTGGTCAAATGCCGCGGCACCGATCGGGTCCAGGCCAGCCGTGGGTTCGTCGAGGAACAGGATGTCCGGGTCCAGGGCCAAGGCGCGGGCCAGCGCTGCGCGCTTGATCATGCCCCCCGACAACGAGGCCGGGTACTTGTCGGCAGCCGAGATCGGCAACCCGGCAAGGGCCAGTTTCACCCCGGCCAGGTGCTCGGCATCGCTACGGGACAGCCCGGCGTGCTCGATCAGCGGCAAGGCCACGTTTTCGGTCACCGTCAGCGAAGAGAACAGCGCCCCCTTCTGGAACAGCACGCCAAAGCGCCGCTCGACCAGTGAACGCTGTTCTTCGCGCAGGCCGGTCAGGTCCTGGCCGAGCACCTTGATCTGCCCTTCATTGGGCCGGCGCAGCCCAATGATGCTGCGCAGAAGCACCGATTTGCCGCTGCCTGAACCGCCTACCACGGCGAGGATTTCGCCGCGGTACAGGTCAAGGTCAAGGTTTTCATGCACCACCTGGCGGCCGAAGCGGTTGCAGATGCCGCGGGCTTCGATTACGCAATTCTGGCCACTCACCAGCCCATCTCCATGAAGAACAGCGCTGCCACCGCATCCAGCACGATGACCACAAAAATCGACTGCACCACTGCCGAGGTGGTGTGTGCCCCCACCGACTCGGCGCTGCCGCTGACCTTGAAGCCTTCCAGGCAGCCGATGGCGGCGATCAGGAAGGCGAAGAACGGTGCCTTGGCCAGGCCTACCAGGAAGTGCTGCACGCCAATGTCGGTTTGCAGCAGCGACAGGAACATGGCCGGTGAAATATCCAGTGTCAGGGCGCATACCACCGCCCCGCCAACGATGCCGCAGATCATGGCGACAAAGGTGAGCAACGGCAGCGAAATCAGCAGAGCCAGTACCCGCGGCACCACCAGCAGCTCCATGGGGTTGAGGCCCAGCGTGCGGATGGCGTCAATTTCTTCGTTGGCCTTCATCGAGCCGATCTGCGCGGTGAACGCGCTGGCAGTGCGGCCGGCCATGAGAATGGCTGTCAGCAGCACGGCGAACTCGCGCAGGAACGAGAACGCGACCAGGTCGACGGTGAAAATGGTCGCGCCGAAGTCGGCCAGCACCGTGGCCCCGAGAAAAGCGACTACGGCGCCTACCAGAAAGGTCAGCAACGCAACGATGGGCGCGGCGTCCAGCCCGGTCTGCTCAATATGTGCCACCACAGGAGTGAAGCGCCAGCGATGTGGCTGGAAGGCGCGGCGCAGCAAGGTTTCCAGAATCACACCGACGAAACCAAGCAGCTGCATGCTGTCCTGCCACAGCGTGCCGACGGCGCGGCCGATACGCTCCAGCAGCAGCAACAGCACATTGCGCTCGGGCTCCTTGACCGGGATGCAGTAATCCTGGACCGAACAGTAGACGTTTTTCAGCAGCGCCTGGCTGGCTTCAGGCAGCGCGTGGGTGCAGTGCGACAGGCGCTCGGAGCCTAGCAGTTCGGCCAGCAGCGAAGCGCCGGCAGTGTCCAGGCGGCCCAGCTGGCTGAGGTCGGCGACGGTGTCGGCAGGGCACTGCGAGCGCAGGCGCTCGCTCTCGCGCTTGAGGTTGGCGTAGTGTGCCAGGGTCCAGTCACCGGTAATACGCAGGCAGGCCGGTTGGCTGCTGGTGTCCAGGGTGGCGCTGGGGTTGGTCATAGGCTCCATGCAATTGACTCGGCGCTAAGGCTTAGGGGCTGATCATAGCGCAGGGGGCATGGGCTGTTTGGTGATTATGTGCTGTGTGTACGCTTGGCAACAGTGACCTGGAGCCGCCTTGTGCTGCGCAAGGCAGGGGGTCAACTACTCGCGGGTGCATCATTGACCACCTTGAAGCGCAGCACGCCGATCACTTGCCCATCCTCGGTCAGCACCCTCACCTGCCACTTGCCTACCGGGTTGGGCGGGAAGTTCTGCTTGTGGGTCCAGGCACGATAGCCTTCCTTGCGCCCGCCGTGGATGTCCAGGGCAATGCGGTCGACCTCTTGGCCGTCCTTCTGCCACACGTGGTAGATCCGCTCGTTCAGGCCGCGTGGCGCGTTGATGGCGGTGTAGGCATACAGGCCACTGCTGCGGATGCGGCTGGCGGCAATTTCGTCCAGCGAGTCGCCCGGTTGGCGGTTCATTACTTCGGTACTCACCGCCACCTCGGTCATCCACAGGGTTGCCGGCGGTACCCAGGAGCGCAGCAGCCAGCCACCGGCACCGACCGACAGGGTAACCAGCACCAGTGCCACGGCGCGGCGCCAGTTGTTGATCGGGAAGCTGCTGGCCAGGCTGGGGAATGACAGGGCCATGGCCGCGATCAGGGCCAGCTTGAAGCTTTGTGCGGTGGTCAGGTGCAGGATGATCGGTAGCGCGGTCAGCAGAGCGGCGAACAACGTCAGGGTATGCAGCGCCAGGAACAGCCAGCGCCGTGGTGCCAGCCACTTGTAGTACAGCGGGTCGGTGATCGAAACCAGGCCGGCGGCGCCGAGCAAGCCGGTGAAGACCAGCTGACCGCTGTTCCAGGTGGTGGTGATGAAAAAGAACGGCAGCACGAAGAACAGCGTTTCCTGGTGGATCATCTGCGTTGCGTAGCGCAGCAGCGGCTGAGGGATCTCGCGGTTGAAAGTGCGCGCGAACAGCCCGGTGAGGGTGTTCTCCAGCATCAGCCAGACCCAGCTGACCAGCATGAGCACGGCGACCCAGCTGGCCAGGCCAGCCTGGCGGTCGACCAGGATGAAGCTGCCGATACCGGAGAGGAAACCGCCGAGCGCAATGATGCCGGGGTAGCGCTTGAGTAGTTCGATGATGCGCTGGACGATATGGGGGATTTGGGGCATTGGGGGCTACGACAGAAAAGTGAGGTGGCTGTGCCAGCCTCTTCGCGGGCAAGCCCGCGAAAGGGTCGGTACTGGCAAAAGGATACCGCCGATTTACCGCTGCCGTGTAGCACCACTGGGCCGTTCAGGTCCATGCCGCCGCCAGCGCAACAGCCCCGCCGCCAGGCCCAGCCCCACAAGCAAGGCCATCAGCCCGTAAAGCTCGTCATAGCCTAGCAACGGCTTTTCGATGCGCACATAGCCATCTTCCTTGAGCAGATCCTTCAGTGCCTCGTCGGCCTGTTCCAGGCTGACCTGGCGCAGCTTGCGCATCGGGTTGGCAAAGCGCCCGTCGGTATAGTCGTTCAGCGCCCCCCAGTAGTAGTCGGCCAAGGCGCTGTTGCCTTGGGTGCTCCAGCTTTCCTTGGCGATGCTGGCTTCCTTGATGCGGGCGAAGGTGTCCGGGTCCAGGCCTTCCTTGCGCAGGTGGTCGAACAGGGCCTGCATCACCTTGACAGCCTTGTCGATGTCATCGCGCTCAAGGTCCGCATTGAGGCTGAGCAAGCCGGTGTCGCCAAAGCTCTCACGCTGCACGGAGGGGCCGTAGGACAGCTCGTTGCGCAGGCGCAGCTGGTCGTACAGCGCCCAGTCCAGGTAGCGCGACAGCAGGTCGAGGGTGGCTTGGTGGTCATTGTCCAGCACCGGCTCGATGAACAGCCAGTGCAATTTGACGCCATCACCCAGCCAGCCGCGGGTCAGGTTGCGACGCTGCTCGGCCTGTCGGGTGATGCTTTCAAGGTTGCGGCGCTCTTCGGGTTCAGTGGCGGGCAGTTCGCCAAACGACCGCTCCAGATAGGCCGGAAGCAGGCGGTCGAGGCCACCGACCATGATCAGGGTCATGTTGTTGGCGGCGTACCAGCGTTCACGCAGCGCCTGAACTTGCGCCAAGGTCATGTCGTCGAGGTTGGAGCGCTCCGGGCATTTCAGCCCCAGCTCGGTGGCCAGTTGGTCGCTGGCGGGGTGGCCGATATCCTGGCGGTCGAGCCAGCGCTGCAGATGGCCATAGTGGCCGCCGTCCTCGCGCTCTATGATGCGCTTGGCGGTGGCCAAGGCCTTGGCGTCGATGGTGGTATCGCGGATGACTGCCAACAGCAGGTCGAGGACCTTGCGCTGGTTGCGTGCCGGGGCCTCGATGACAAAGGTGGTGTCGGCACTGCTGGTATAGGCGTTCCACTCTCCGCCGAGCGCTTGCAGGCGCTCTTCCAGCCCGCCTTCGCCTGTCTCGTCGATGCCACTGAACAGCAGGTGCTCAAGCAGGTGTGGCAGCTCTTTCTGCTCGCAGTCGAAATCATCCAGGCCCACGCCGACCACCAGGCGAATCGCCACATGGTCACGTTCGTAGCCGTCTTTCAGGATGACCTGCAGACCATTGGGCAACAGGTAGCCTTCAACCCGCGAGCGGTCGAGGGCGAACGAGGGCAGGCTGCAGATCAGCAGGCAAACGAACATCAGGCAACGCATGGGCGAGCGAGGGTCCTCAGCTAGGAGAAATCACGGCAGGCGGGCTTCATCGGGCACACTGTCGAGCATCAGCCCTCCGGTGTCCGAGCCGCCCAGTACCACATAGGCACTGCTACAGAACAAAGAGTTCAACCGCTTCATGTCGGCGATCAGCTCCAAGTGTAGCGAACTGGTCTCGATACTTTGCACGACCTTGCGCTGCAGGCGGCTGACATGGGCGTGGGCGAGGCGCCGTTCCTGGGCACGGAACCGGCGTTTTTCCCGCAGCAGCAAGCGGGCGCTTTCCGGGTCGGCACTGAGGAACACCGACAGGCCCAGGCGCAGGTTGGCCAGCAATTGCTCCTGCAGGCCGGTCAGCTCTTCCAGGCCTACCTGGGAAAACTCCCGTCGCTGGCTGGTTTTCTGCTGCTGGACCTTGCGCAGCATGCGTTCGATCAGGTCACAGGCGAGTTTGAGGTTAATCGACAGCTCGATGATTTCGGCCCAGCGGCGGTTGTCCTGTTCGCTGAGGTCTTCCCGTGACATCTGCGCCAGGTACAGCTTGATTGCGCTGTACAGGGCTTCGGCGTCTTCGCCCAAGGCGCGAACTTGCTGTGGCAAGGCGGTCTGGGTGCCACGCAGGGCTCCAAGCATGGCTTCGAGCAGGCTGTCGACGATGTCCCCCAGGCGCAAGGTCTCGCGGGCGGCGTTGGCCAGGGCCAGGCTGGGCGTTTCCAGGGCCGAGGCGTCAAGGTGGCGCGGGCGCACCTGACCATTGCCGATTTCCCGTTCAGGTAGCAGGGCGTTGCACAGCCGACCCATCGGTTTGACCGTGGGCAGCATGATCAGACAGCGCAGCGTGTTGTAGAGCAGGTGAAAGCCGATGACCAGTTCCTGAGGGCTGAAACTCAGCGAGTCCATCCATGCCACCAGCGGGTGCAGCACAGGGATGATCAGCACCAGGCCGATCAGCTTGTATAGCAGGCTGCCCAAGGCCACCCGACGCCCGGCGGCGTTCTGCATGCTGGTACTGATGAAGGCCAGCAGCCCGCTGCCGATGTTGGCGCCGACCACCAGCCCGATGGCGACCGGCAGGCTGATCAGTTCGGCGCCGGCCAGTGTCGCTGTGAGCAGAACCGCAGCCAGGCTGGAGTAGGAAATCATGGCGAACATTGCCCCGACCAGAGCGTCGAGCATGATGTCGCCGGTCAGTGAGGCAAACAGCACTTTCACGCCTTGGGCTTGGGTGATCGGCGCAGCTGCCTGCACGATAAGTTCGAGTGCCAGGATGATCAGGCCAAGCCCGATGCCCACCCGGCCCAGTTGGCCGGCCCGTGTCTGCTTGCGCGAAAGGAAGAAGATCACGCCAAGGAAGATCAGCAGCGGCGACAGCCAGGACAGGTCGAAGGTCAGTACCCGGGCCATCAGTGCGGTACCCACGTCGGCACCCAGCATGATCGCCAAGGCCGGGGTCATGGCCATCAGGCCTTGGCCGACGAACGAGGTGACCAGCATGGCCGTAGCGTTGCTGCTTTGAACCATGGCCGTGACCAGAATACCGGCGATGAATGCCAGCGGGCGCTTGTCCATGTTCTGGCTGATGATGCGTCGCAGGTTCGAGCCGAATACCCGGAGGATGCCGGTGCGCACAATGTGGGTACCCCAGACCAGAAGCGTCACGGCCGAGAGCAGGTTGAGCAGGGTCAGCATGGCGAAGGCCCCCTGTTGCATAGGCCCATCGGGCCAAGAAAAGAAACGTGAGCATTTGAAGAATTTTCGGTGCTCACTCAAAGCTTTAGTTGTTTTGCCCAGCTGTCGCCAGCTTCGCATGGCAGTCATTTATTTGAAACAGATCTTGAAACGAATGACTGCCCGTGAGGGCTGCTTCGCGGGCAAGCCTCCACAGTGACAACGCGCAGGAAAAAACGCACAGAAAAAAGGCATTAAAAAGGGCCCTGCGAAGGGCCCTTGTTGTGCTGCACTTCCTTGGCCTTATTGACCCGGAATGTCCTTGCGCAGTTTCACCGGTTCATGATCCTTGCCATCCTTGCGGGCCATGGCGGTGCGCATGCGGATGTTGATGGCCTCCACCGCCAGCGAGAAGGCCATGGCGAAGTAGACATAGCCCTTCGGCACATGCACTTCGAACGCTTCAGCGATCAGTACAGTACCGACCACGATCAGGAACGACAGCGCGAGCATCTTCAGCGACGGGTGCTTGTCGATGAAATTGCTGATGGCGCCGGCGCACAGCATCATCACCAGCACGGCCACAACGATGGCGGCGATCATCACCGGTACGTGGGAAACCATGCCCACAGCGGTGATCACCGAGTCCAGCGAGAACACGATGTCGATGATGGCGATCTGGATGATGGTGTAGAAGAACTTGCCACCTGCGCCTTTGGGCTCCTCTGCGTTCTCGTCCTCGCCTTCCAGGCCGTGGTAGATCTCTTGCGAGCTCTTCCACAGCAGGAACAGGCCACCGAAGAACAGGATCAGGTCACGCCCGGAGATGCCTTGGCCAAAGACCACGAACAGGTCGGCGGTGAGGCGCATGACCCAGGTAATCGACAGCAGCAGCATGATACGGGTGACCATGGCCAGGGCCAGGCCGAAGATCCGGGTGCGTGGCTGCATGTGCTTGGGCATGCGGCTGACCAGAATCGAGATCATGATGATGTTGTCGATACCGAGGACGATCTCAAGCGCGGTAAGGGTGAAAAAGGCAACCCAGATTTCCGGGCTGGTCAGCCATTCCATGTATTTTCCTTCGAGCGGTAATGGCAACGCGCCCCGGTCAGGGCGCGTCGCGTACGTGATACGGATGTATTAAAGACTACTGAACAGCGGGAAAATCCCCATCAGCAGTGCGCCGAGCATTATGCACAGGCATACCAGCACTGCCCACTTGAGCGTGAAGCGCTGATGATCGCCGAACTCGATACCGGCCAGGGCTACCAGCAGGTAGGTGGAGGGTACCAGCGGGCTGAGCAGGTGTACCGGCTGCCCGACGATCGACGCACGGGCCATTTCCACCGGGGTGATGCCATAGTGGCTGGCGGCTTCGGCCAGCACCGGCAGCACGCCGTAGTAGAACGCATCGTTGGACATGAAGAACGTGAACGGCATGCTCACGATCGCGGTGATCACGGCCAAGTATGGGCCCAGCGCCTCGGGGATGACCGCCAGCAGGCTCTTGGACATGGCGTCGACCATGCCGGTGCCGGACAGGATGCCGGTGAAGATGCCGGCGGCGAAGATCAGCCCGGTCACGGCCAGTACGCTGCCGGCGTGGGCGGCGATGCGGTCCTTCTGCTGTTGCAGGCACGGGTAGTTGACGATCATGGCGATACTGAAGGCAATCATGAACAGCACTGGCAGCGGCAGCAGGCCGGCGATCAGCGCGACCATCAGGGCGGCGGTCAGGGCACCGTTGAAGTACAGCAGCTTGGGCCGGCGTGCGTCCGGGTACTGCGAGACGGTGATTTCGCTGTGGTCGATGTCGTCGGTAGGCAGATGCAGTTCGCCCAGGCGGGCACGCTCACGCTTGCCATACATGTAGGCAATGGCCAGGATCGCCAGTACACCGAACAGCATGGCCGGGATCATCGGTACGAAGATGTCTGACGGGTCTACGTGCAGGGCGCTGGCAGCACGCGCGGTCGGTCCACCCCATGGGGTCATGTTCATCACGCCGCCGGCGAGGATGATCAGGCCGGCCATGATCCGCGGGCTCATGCCCAGGCGGCTGTACATCGGCAGCATGGCGGCGCAGCAGATCATGTAGGTGGTGGCACCGTCACCGTCGAGCGAGACCACCAGGGCCAGTACAGCGGTGCCGACCGAGACTTTCAGCGGATCGCCCTTGACCAGCTTGAGGATCTTGCGAACGGCCGGGTCGAACAGGCCGGAATCGATCATCAGGGCGAAATAGAGGATGGCGAACATCAGCATCACGCCGGTAGGTGCGAGCTTGCTGATGCCCTCTAGCATCATGGGGCCGATCTTGGCGGAAAAACCACCGAACAGGGCGAACAGGATCGGTACCAGAATCAGCGCGATCAAGGCCGAAAGGCGCTTGGTCATGATCAGGTACATGAACGTGATGACCATGGCAAAGCCGAGGAAGGTCAGCATGGCAATACTCCAGGCGTGGCGCGGCGAAAGGACAGTCGATTCGGGCGTATCAGCGCGTAGGGCGCTGTGCGGGGAGCATGCGGAGGGGGACTACGAAAAGGCGGGCACAGGAATACATCAGAATCACCATTGTTGTTGTTGATTGGGCCGGGCGCGGTATTGACCGGGTGCCCTGGCTGACCGGTCTTGTGCCGGTAGTGGGCGCTATCCTAAAAGGGCAAGCTTTCAGCCAGCTTTCGCTGAAGCAAAGGTGACGAGAGGTAGGTGATGCAGGATGTAACCGAAGGTGGCTGCCATTGTGGAGCCCTGCGTTATCGGCTGGAGGGCAACCTGACGGACATTGCCCACTGTCATTGTTCGATCTGCAGGCGGGTCAGCGGTGGACTGGTGGTCACCTGGCTTACCCTGCCCCGTTCTGGGTTCCAGTGGTTAACGGGCGAGCCGAGCTGCTATGTGGCGCCTGCCAGTTGCAGCCGCTACTTCTGTGGGCAGTGTGGGGCGCATGTGGCGCTGGTGACCACGCATAGCCCGCAGACGATCGATGTAACGGTGGCGACGCTGGATCACCCTGAGCGGGTACGAGCCAACCGACATATCTGGGCAGGCAGCCGGTTGCCTTGGCTGCATCTGGATGAGGATTTGCCCTCGGAAGATGAGGAGCGCCTGTAGGCGCGGGCTCGCCCGCGAAAGGGCCAGCCCTTCATACATCACAACTGCAGGCCACCAGCAGCCTTGTGCAACGCCCGCAAGTGCTCGCCGATCTGCTTCACGTTTGCCTCGACCGCTGCAATTTCCTTGGCTCGCGACGGCTCCAGCAGCGCCCTCACCTCTTTATCCAGGCTGGTGCTCAAGCGCAACAGCTGTGCCTGGCGCTCTCTGCTCACCTGCTCCAGGTGCTTGCGCTCTTCTGGCTGCGGCAGCCCATAGCCTTTGGAATCGAGCAACTCTGCCGGGCGGCTGAGAAAACCGCTGTTGGCAAGCATTTGCTTGAGCGTGGCATCGGCTTTGTTGATGCTGCCATCCTTCAAGGCTGCGGCATTCAGGTAACGCTGCTTGACTTCGTCCTGGGCCAGCAGAAGCTGCCGGCGCAGGCTGGCCTGCTCAAGCAGAAGCAGTGCCGCACTGGTGCGCAGGTCAGCCTTGGCAAACCAGCTACGGCGCTGCTCGGCATTGAGGGCCAGCCAGTCTTCAACCAGAGCTTGCTTGATTGGCAACTGCTTTCTCAGCACCTCGAACATGGCCTGGTACCGGTCGCGGTAAGAATCGAAGCGGTAGCCCAGGCGTAACGCTTCGCGCGGGTTATCAAGCACGCTGGTATCTGCCAGCCCCCTGCCCTTGAGCACTGCCAGCAAACCGTTGGGCATGATGCTGTCTAGGTCGTTGAGGCGTGGATTGGCGGTGCCGCTGCGCAGCAGCTTCAACGACTCCACGGCACAGTTGTTGGACAGGAACCAGTAGTTGCCGTCATAGCTCCAGTGCATCTCGGCGGCCTGGCGCACCAGGTTCTCGATTTCGTCGCGGCTGAGCTTCAAGGGCACCGAGGCCAGGCTGCGCAGCTCGGTCTTGGTGTATTCGTCGATCACCTGGCCCAGCGGCAGCACGAATAGCCTCGATGGATAGTTGCCGACCAGGCCGTCCCAGCTGGACAGTTGCACGTCGTTGACGAAGGCGCGGTACGACAGCACCAGGCTTTGATCGAGGTCCAGGCGGCAGTCTGGTCCGCGTGGGCGGCCCGGCTTGCAGATCACCAGGCGCAGCATGCTGTGCCCCCAGCGGCTGACCAGGTTCTGATTGGCTTCAGCCAGCAGATAGTCCACTTCGTAGACCCGCTCTGGGTCGATTTCACCTAGCGGCTGGCGGGCGAAGTCGCTGCCGGCATTGATGAATGGCAGGCCCTTGGCACAGGTGTCCTGTTGGGGTGCCCAGCCGAAGTGTTCGCGAAGGTACTGATACAGCGCCGGGCGACGGCAGCTGTAGCTCGGGTCGAGGAGGAAATACTCCATGTTGACCGCGATGTATTCCTTGGGGCTGCTCAACTCATAGCTGTCGGGGCTGCGCACGAATTGGCCATTGTGCTGTTCGCGCTCGCCTCGTCGGCCCACGTACTGCTGCCACCCGGCCAGGTCGAGCAGGCGTGGGTCGTCGCTCAGGGTGAAGCGGCGCTCGGCCTGCCCGCGGCATTCTTCCGGCAGGCCGACCTTGCCCAGCGTACCTTGCTGGCGTTTGCAGCGTGCAATCAGCGCATTTTCGGCGCTGGGCCACAGGCGGGCACGGTCGTAGAGATGGGTGAGCTCGTGCAGCACGGTGGCCAGCAGCTCTTCATGCACCGTGCCATGTGGGCGGTCGGTGCGCTCGGCGGCGGCGCTGCCATCGGCGAGGCTGGGCAGCAAGCGGCGGTTGAGCTCGAGGGTGGATATCAGTGATGCCTGCCCATAGGCGTCGGCAGGCATGTTGTCGCTCCAGCTGACCCGCACGCGGCGGTCCAGCTGCTGCTTGAAGCGCGGTGGCAGCTTGCCCATGGCCTCGTCGAGCAGGGCTTGGGAGGCTTTTGTTTGTTGTGGGTCGAGGCCGGACGCCTGCAGCTCAAGCTGCAGGTCGGCCAAGGCGGGCGTGCCGAGCAGCGTCAGGGCGCAGCCAAGCAGCCAGGCACGCACGCGCTTCACAGTGCGAGTATGGCTTCAGCCAATACCTGGTCGCTGGCGCCGCGCGCTTCCGGTACTCGCTCGCGCAGGGTATTGAAGGCCGCCTCGAGTTGGACGCCGCGGATGTCACCGTTGCTGGCGACGAAGCTTGCAGCGTCGTCGTGGGCTTCGCGCACCACTTTGGAGTCGCGGATCGAGGTGGTGGTGTCTGAGGTGAAGTCGATCGAACGGCCAAAGGCACGCACGATGATGTTGCTGGTGGCCACCAGGGTCTGTGCCTGGGCCAGGTCGGCCAGCAGCAGCATGCCGAGGGAAGCGGCAATCAGCGGTTTGCGCATGGAGCATCTCCGAAAAATACAGGGAGTCAGATGTAGTTATTGGACGAGAATTGCCTGCGCCAGTTCCAGATCGCCGACGGCGTGCCGTGCGCAATTGTGGCGTAATGATTCCAGGGCGGCTTCCAGGCGTGCACCACGGATCAGCCCGTCGCTGGCAACGAATGCGGCGGCATCGTCGCGGGCCTGTGTAAGCAGTTTGCGATCGAATGGTGCGACTGTGAACTGGCTGGTGACATAGCCGGTGATGACCAGGCTTTGTGTGGTGGTATCCATGGCATGGGCGCTGGCCATGCCTGCGGCGGCGAACAGCAATGGCAACAGATAACGCATGAGCTTTCTTGAAGGCTGGAAAAATGAACGGCGAAGCCTACCTCAGGTGCGAGGGCCGAAGCCAACGCACCTGTTGTGCATGGCGCGTATCAGAGTGCCAGGATGGCCTGGGCCAGCTGTGCATCGCTGGCTTGCAGGGCCGGCATGTTCGAACGGATGTGCACAAAGGCGCTTTCCAGTCGGGCGCCGCGGATAGCGCCCTGAGTGCCGACGAAGCTGGCTGCGTCATCGCGGGCTGCCTGGACAATCTTGTCGTCGCGGAAGGAAGAGCTCACGTCGGATGTGGCGTCGGTGGAGGCAGCAACGGCGCCCACTACCGCGTCGGTGGTGACAACGAAACTGGTGGCATTGGCAGTGCCAGCCAGGCCAAGCAGCAGGGCGGCGCCAAGCAGGTGTTTACGGTTCATGATGTGGACTCCTGGGTAGGTCAGGTTGGTTCTGCTGTATCGGACGTTTGCAGGGCTCGTCACGGTACGTTTTCTTCAACGGGTTCCAGCAGACGGTTAGGCCAAGCGTATCACGCAGTGCTGTGTAGAGATGACAACGACTGCTGTGTCAGACAACTGTTAAGGCGAATTTTCGTTTTTGTAAAACTGTACTGGTCTCAATCTGAAGCACGCGACTGCGCGTCTCTCGGGCAATAAAAAACCCGCTGCAGTCACCTGCAACGGGTTTGAGGAATTCACGGTGCCGGCGAAGCCGGCAAGCCGGGAGCTTAGCGCCAGAAAGGCTTGCTCAGCTCTTCGTAACGCTGCGACTCGCTGATACCGGCGTCTGCCAGCAGGCGGGAGTCCAGGCGAGCCAGTTGACGACGGCTGGTCATACGGCGCTGCCACAGCAGCAGGGTCGACAATGCGCGCAGTGGCAGCGAAGTGTTGGATTGCTGGGCGTTGCTTTCAAAAACCAGACCGGAACTGAGGGTACGTTCCATGATGCTTCATCCTTCCGCTTATGGCGGCATTAGGTAGTGATTTAACTGATGCCAATGATCCTCCTCTGTCGTCCATAACAGTAGATACAGTTCGGTGGAAAGACGATGGCTCAGTTAACTGTGTAACCCTACTGTTGCACTCGAAATAGGCGTAACTGTACTGGTCCGCACTTATTTGGTGCGTTCTGATTCGAAGAAGGGGATTTGTCAGTCGGGAAGGTCTGAAAGAACCAGTACAGTAGTACAGATTATGCTGCTAGTAGAGGCGTGGCGTAGTGATAGAAGGGTTTGACTGTTATGCCCCATTCGCGGGCAAGCCCGCGAAGAGGCCGGAACAGCGGAAGCAGGGCCGCCGTTCCGTACCACATCTGGATCAGCTGGCCAGCATGCGCCCGGTTTCTTCCAGGTTTTCGTGCCAGCTCAGGGCTTCACGCAGGATGTGCGGGGTATGGCCGCCACGCTGGCAGGCGCGGTCGAAGTAGTCGTTCAGCGCAGCGCGGTAGTCTGGGTGCACACAGTTGTCGATGATCGCTCGCGCCCGTTCGCGCGGCGCCAGGCCGCGCAGGTCCGCCAGGCCCTGCTCGGTGACCAGGATGTCCACGTCGTGCTCGGTGTGGTCGACATGGCTGACCATTGGCACCACGCTGGAAATCGCCCCGCCTTTGGCAATCGACTTGGTGACGAATACCGCCAGGTGGGCGTTACGGGCGAAGTCGCCGGAGCCACCGATGCCGTTCATCATCCTGGTGCCACAGACGTGGGTGGAGTTGACGTTGCCGTAGATATCGAACTCCAGTGCGGTGTTGATACCGATGATGCCCAGGCGACGCACTACTTCCGGGTGGTTGGAGATTTCCTGCGGGCGTAGCACCAGCTTGTCCTTGTAGCGCTCCAGGTTGCCGAACACATCGGCATTGCGGCGCGTCGACAGGGTGATCGAGCTGCCGGATGCGAAGCTAAGCTTGCCGGCATCGATCAGGTCGAAGGTGGAGTCCTGCAGCACTTCGGAGTACATGGTCAGGTCTTCGAACGGCGACTCGATCAGGCCGCACATCACCGCATTGGCAATGCTGCCAATGCCGGCTTGCAGCGGGCCGAGCTTGTTGGTCATACGGCCTGCATCCACTTCCTTCTTGAAGAAGTTGATCAGGTGGTCGGCGATGCCCTGTGTTTCATCATCTGGCGGCAGCACAGTGGACGGCGAGTCCGGCTGGTCGCTGATGACGATACCGACGATCTTGGCCGGATCGATCGGGATCGCGGTGCTGCCGATACGGTCGTCCACCTTTACCAGCGGGATTGGCGTGCGAGTCGGGCGGTAGGTTGGGATATAGATGTCGTGCAGGCCTTCGAGGTTGGTGTTGTGCGAGAGGTTGATCTCCACAATCACCTGCTTGGCGAAGATTGCGAAGCTGGCCGAGTTGCCCACCGAAGTGGTTGGCACGATGTGGCCTTGCTCGGTGATGGCCACGGCTTCGATGACCGCGATGTCCGGCAGCTTCAGCTGCTGGTTGCGCAGTTGCTCGACGGTTTCCGACAGGTGCTGGTCAATGAACATCACCTGGCCGTCATTGATGGCTTTGCGCAGGGTGCTGTCGACCTGGAACGGCATGCGGCGGGCCAACACACCGGCCTCGGTCAGTTGTTTGTCCAGGTCATTGCCCAGGCTGGCGCCGGTCATCAGGCTGATTTTCAGTGGCGATTGCTTGGCACGTTCGGCCAATGCATGCGGTACGGCCTTGGCTTCGCCGGCGCGGGTGAAGCCGCTCATGCCGACAGTCATGCCGTCCTCGATCAGACCAGCGGCATCAGCCGCACTCATTACCTTGCTGTGCAGGGAGGACAAGCGGATACGATCACGGTACATGGATTGTTATCTCGGGCTACTGAAACTACTGCAGCGCAGTCTAGAGATTTCGCCCATTGCCGTCCCACGACCATGGTCGTATGAGAAGCCTTGTATTTGAGCCGTTGATCCGGATCAATAAAAGAAAAGCCCCGGCAGATTCTGACCGGGGCTTCCTTTATATCAGCTGGTTTGCAGCGGCTGGTGTCACTCCACCGCCTTGACCATGTCCTCGATGACCTTCTTGGCGTCACCGAACACCATCATGGTCTTGTCCAGATAGAACAGTTCGTTGTCCAGGCCGGCATAGCCGCTGGCCATCGAGCGCTTGTTGACGATGATGGTCTTGGCCTTGAACGCTTCGAGGATCGGCATGCCGGCGATTGGCGACTTGGGATCGTTCTTCGCCGCCGGGTTGACCACGTCGTTGGCGCCCAGCACCAGCACCACGTCGGCCTGTCCGAACTCGGCGTTGATGTCTTCCATCTCGAATACCTGATCGTACGGCACTTCAGCCTCGGCCAGCAGTACGTTCATGTGCCCGGGCATACGGCCCGCCACCGGGTGAATCGCATACTTCACGGTCACGCCGTTGTGGGTCAGCTTCTCGGTCAGCTCTTTCAGCGCGTGTTGTGCGCGGGCTACCGCCAGGCCGTAGCCCGGAACGATGATCACGCTGTCGGCGTTGCTGAGCAGGAAGGTGGCATCGTCAGCCGAACCGGACTTCACCGGCCGCTGTTCTTGCGAACCTTGCGCCGCGCCAGTGTCGGTATCGCCACCGAAACCGCCAAGGATGACGTTGAAGAACGAACGGTTCATCGCCTTGCACATGATGTACGAGAGGATGGCACCGGACGAACCTACCAGGGAACCGGCGATGATCAGCATCGAGTTGTTCAGCGAGAAGCCGATGCCGGCCGCTGCCCACCCCGAGTAGCTGTTGAGCATCGACACCACCACTGGCATGTCGGCGCCGCCGATCGGAATAATGATCAGCACACCCATGATGAAGGCCAGGACCAGCATCAGGGTGAAGGCACTGTAGTGGCCAGTGAAAGTGAACAGCAGGCCCAGGGCGATGGTGGTCAGGCCAAGGATCAGGTTCAGTTTGTGCTGGCCAGCGAACTGTACCGGTGCGCCCTGGAACAAGCGGAACTTGTACTTGCCCGACAGCTTGCCAAAGGCGATCACCGAACCGGAGAAGGTAATGGCACCAATGGCGGCGCCGAGGAACAGTTCCAGGCGGTTACCGGTGGGGATCGGGTCGCTGATGGCAGCCACAATGCCCATCGACTGCGGCTCTAGTACGGCGGCGATGGCGATGAATACCGCGGCCAGGCCGATCATGCTGTGCATGAAGGCGACCAGTTCGGGCATCTTGGTCATTTCGACGCGCTTGGCCATGATCGAACCGGCGGTGCCACCGACCAGCAGGCCGACGATGACATAGCCGATACCGGCAGTGGCAAGTTCAGCCCCGAGCTTATAAATGAGGCCAACCGTAGTGAGGATGGCGAGCCCCATGCCGATCATGCCGAACAGATTGCCGCGCCGCGAGGTGGTCGGGTGCGACAGGCCCTTGAGCGCCTGGATGAAGCACACCGAGGCGACGAGGTAGAGGAGCGTTACCAGATTCATGCTCATGCTTACTTCTTCGCCTCGTTCTTGGTTTTCTTCTTGAACATCTCAAGCATGCGGCGGGTGACCAGGAAGCCACCGAACACGTTGACTGCGGCAAGGGCCACGGCCAGGGTGCCCATCAGCTTGCCAGCCGGGGTCACGGTCAGGGCCGCGGCTAGCATGGCGCCGACGATGACGATTGCCGAGATGGCATTGGTGACCGCCATCAGTGGGGTGTGCAGCGCCGGGGTGACGTTCCACACCACGTGGTAGCCCACATAGATGGCCAGCACGAAAATGATCAGGTTATAGATGCCGTGGGAAATCAGCATGTCTTCCATTGTCGTGCTCCTTAGCCGTTTTTGCGGACGACCTGACCATCACGGCACATCAGGCAGGCCGCGACGATGTCGTCTTCGAGGTTGATGATCAGCGCGCCATCCTTGTCGAACAGCAGCTTCATGAAGTCCAGCAGGTTGCGTGCATACAGTGCCGAGGCATCGGCACTCACCTGGGCCGGCAGGTTGGTCGGGCCGACGATGATCACGCCGTTCTCCTGCACCACCTGGTCTGCGACGGTCAGCGGGCAGTTGCCGCCTTGGGCTGCAGCCAGGTCGATGACCACCGAACCAGGCTTCATCTGCGCCACGGTTTCGGCGCTTAGCAGGGTCGGCGCCTTGCGCCCGGGGATCAGCGCGGTGGTGATGACGATATCCGCCTGCTTGGCGCGCTCGTGCACGGCCTGTGCCTGGCGCTGCATCCAACTGGCCGGCATTGGTCGGGCATAGCCGCCAACACCTTCGGCGCATTCTCGCTCCTCGTCGGTCTCGTATGGCACGTCGATGAATTTTGCACCCAGTGATTCGATCTGCTCTTTCACTGCCGGGCGAACGTCGGATGCTTCGATCACCGCACCCAGGCGCTTGGCTGTGGCGATGGCCTGCAAGCCGGCAACGCCGGCGCCCAGTACCAGCACGCGTGCGGCCTTAACGGTACCGGCAGCGGTCATCAGCATTGGCATGAAGCGTGGGTAGTGATGGGCTGCCAGCAACACGGCCTTGTAGCCGGCGATGTTGGCCTGCGACGACAGCACGTCCAGGCTCTGCGCCCGCGAGGTTCGCGGTGCGGCTTCCAGGGCGAAGGCGGTAATGCCGCGTTCGGCCATCTTGCCGATCAGTTCACCGTTGAAGGGGTTGAGCATGCCCACCAGAAGGCTGCCGCTGTTGATCAGGGCCAGTTCCTGGTCGTTGGGGGCGACCACTTTGAGTACCAATTGGGCGCCGTAGGCATCGGCGGCGCTCCCAAGGGAAGCACCCACGGCTTCATAGGCACTGTCCGGAATGGCGGCGTTGAGCCCTGCCCCCCGTTGAACGGTGACCTGATGGCCCTGGCCAATCAGTTTCTTGATGGTTTCGGGGGTCGCAGCGACCCTTGTCTCACCGGTCTGCGTCTCGAGAGGAACACCAATGTGCACGACTATTTCTCCTGCGGTGACCTTTTGTCTTTGTAGAAGCCAGCACACTTCGGATGGTGCGCTGGGGCGGCTGTGGAGCGCCAACCCGCCGGATCCCGGGCGGGGCGAAGCATTTTGCAGACGAACCCGAAGGCCTTCAACCGGTTCTGGAGCGAAACGAAGTCAAAACTACAAGTCACCCTGTGACCGCTTGTCGCAGCAATAGGGTTGCAGCCCGTCAAACATGCGCCATTGGCAGATTAGGAGAAAAAATCAAAAAAAAAGCGGCCAATTCGCTTACGACTAGTTGGATGTCGCAAAATAACCCGCAAAGCCGCGTACTGAGCACGGTTAAAGGGTGTTTTTATGCTTGCGTTACAGTTTGCGAATATGCGACATATACATATATCTGTAGGTGTTTAAAATAATTGACTACAGGGTCAATTTGTCGCGTTTGTCCCTGGGCTATTTATGTAGGCCTGAGCCTGACTTACCAGCCAGTCGCGAAAGGCGCGTAGCGACGCCGACTCCACCTTGCGCTCTGGAATCATCAGATAGTAGGCCTTGTCGCTACTCAGGGCATGCCTGTTAGCGACCACCAGCCTTCCCTCCTCCAGCTCCCGCTGGATCAGGAACGGTGGTATCAGGGCAATGCCCATATCGTGCATGGCCGCCTGGGCGAGCATCGAGAATAGTTCATAGCGCGGGCCTGTCATGTCGCGCTCCACATTCATGCCCACACTGCCGAACCATTGCCGCCAGGCATACGGGCGTGTGCTCTGCTGCAGCAGTGGTAGCTGCGCGATGTGGTGTGCCTCGAGCATGCCTTGGCCGTTCAGCAGCGCCGGACTGCACACAGGTACCGGGTTTTCACCCATCAATTGGTGCGATTGGGTGCCTGACCAGTCCGCATCACCAAAATAGATGGCGGCATCGAAGGTCGTGTCGGCAAACAGGAATGGCCGGGTGCGGTTGGTGAGGTTGACTGTGACCTCCGGGTGGCGCTGCTGGAAGTCCTTGAGTCGTGGTAGCAGCCATTGAGTGCCAAAAGTCGGCACTACCGCCAGTTCGATCACATTGGCGCCTTGCTGGCGCATTACCGACAAGGTATCGCGCTCCACGGCGTCCAGTTGGGCCGCCACCTGGCGACTGTAGGACAGGCCGGCTTCGGTCAGCCTCACGCCGCGGCGCGAGCGACGGAACAGTTCCACATTAAGGAAGGCTTCCAGGCCACCGATCTGCCGACAGACGGCACCCTGGGTCAGCGCGAGTTCCTGGGCAGCCTTGGTAAAGCTCTCGTTACGGGCTGCCGCCTCGAAGCAAATCAGGGCGGCGGTACTGGGGATCTTACGACGCATGTACGTCAACCTCACTTGTAAGGCTGTCAATAAGGCGTTTTGCCGATTTACGGAGTGACAAAATATCACTAATCGGTGCGCAATCCTCGTTTGTCCCCGCAGCCGATCAGGCCTAGGCTCAAAGGCACAAGAAACTGACCCCTATTTCGAGGATTCGCTCATGGCCGGTAAAGCAAGCTTCAACTGGATCGACCCGTTGCTGCTGGATCAGCAGCTCACTGAAGAAGAGCGCATGGTGCGTGACAGCGCTTATCAGTTCGCCCAGGACAAGCTGGCGCCGCGTGTGCTCGAGGCCTTCCGCCACGAGCAGACCGATCCGGCGATCTTCCGCGAGATGGGTGAAGTCGGCCTGTTGGGTGCAACCATCCCCGAGCAATACGGTGGCAGCGGCCTGAACTATGTGTGCTACGGCCTTATTGCTCGCGAAGTGGAACGCATCGACTCGGGTTACCGCTCGATGATGAGTGTGCAGTCGTCGTTGGTGATGGTGCCGATCAACGAATTTGGCACCGAAGCTCAAAAGCAGAAATATCTCCCCAAGCTGGCCAGTGGCGAGTGGATCGGTTGCTTCGGTTTGACCGAGCCTAACCATGGCTCCGACCCTGGCTCGATGATTACGCGGGCGAGAAAGGTCGACGGTGGCTACCGGCTGACCGGCAGCAAGATGTGGATCACCAACAGCCCCATCGCCGATGTGTTCGTGGTGTGGGCCAAGGATGATGCGGGCGATATCCGTGGCTTCGTACTGGAAAAAGGCTGGCAAGGCCTCAGTGCCCCGGCAATTCATGGCAAGGTTGGCCTGCGCGCCTCGATCACTGGCGAAATCGTCATGGACAATGTGTTCGTGCCAGAAGAGAACATCTTCCCGGACGTGCGTGGCCTCAAGGGCCCGTTCACCTGCCTGAATTCGGCTCGCTATGGTATTTCGTGGGGTGCGCTGGGTGCCGCTGAAGCCTGCTGGCACACCGCCCGCCAATACACCCTGGATCGTCAGCAGTTTGGTCGTCCACTGGCCGCCAACCAGTTGATACAGAAGAAGCTGGCCGACATGCAGACCGAAATCACCCTGGCGCTGCAGGGCTGCCTGCGTCTGGGGCGCATGAAGGATGAAGGGACGGCTGCGGTGGAAATCACCTCCATCATGAAGCGCAATTCCTGCGGCAAGGCGCTGGATATCGCCCGTATGGCGCGTGACATGCTGGGCGGCAATGGCATCTCCGACGAGTTTGGTGTGGCCCGCCACCTGGTTAACCTGGAGGTGGTCAACACCTATGAAGGTACCCACGACGTGCATGCACTTATCCTGGGGCGTGCGCAGACTGGTATCCAGGCGTTCTATTAATAAGGAGCAAGCCATGGGCGCGCTATCACATCTGCGGGTGCTAGACCTTTCGCGCGTGTTGGCCGGCCCGTGGTCTGGTCAGATTCTGGCTGACCTTGGTGCCGACGTGATCAAGGTCGAGCGCCCAGGCAGTGGCGACGATACCCGCTCATGGGGGCCGCCTTTCCTCAAGGATGTCGAAGGTGAGGACACCAGTGAGGCGGCCTATTACCTGTCGGCCAACCGCAACAAGCGCTCGGTGACCATCGACTTTACCCAGTCGGAGGGGCAGCGGCTGGTGCGGGAGCTGGCGGCACAGTGCGATATCGTCATAGAGAACTTCAAGGTAGGTGGGCTGGCTGCCTATGGCCTGGACTACCAGAGCCTGAAGGCGATCAACCCGCAGCTTATCTATTGCTCCATTACCGGCTTCGGTCAGACCGGGCCCTATGCCAAGCGTGCTGGCTATGACTTCATGATCCAGGGGTTGGGTGGGCTGATGAGCCTGACCGGTCGTCCGGAGGGTGAAGAAGGCGCAGGGCCGGTCAAGGTGGGTGTGGCGCTTACCGATATTCTGACCGGGTTGTATTCCACGGTCGCCATGCTGGCTGCCCTCGCCCACCGGGATCAGACAGGGGTCGGCCAGCATGTCGACATGGCATTGCTCGATGTGCAGGTGGCCTGCCTTGCGAACCAGGCGATGAACTACCTGACCACGGGCACCCCTCCCCGTCGGCTGGGTAATGCGCATCCTAATATAGTCCCTTACCAGGACTTTCCGACGGCAGATGGCGATTTCATTCTTACCGTCGGTAATGACAGCCAGTTCCGCAAGTTCGCTGAGGTGGCCGGGCAGCCGCAATGGGCGGAGGACCCTCGGTTCGTTACCAATAAGCTGCGGGTGGCCAACCGGGCTGAGCTGATACCATTGATTCGCCAGGCTACGGTGTTCAAGACCACGGCTGAGTGGGTGGCCCAGTTGGAGGCTGCAGGAGTGCCATGTGGACCTATCAATAACCTGGCGCAGATGTTCCAGGACCCCCAGGTGCTGGCGCGCGGGTTGGCGTTGAATATCCCGCATCCATTGGCGGGTAGTGTGCCGCAAGTTGCGAGCCCGATACGGTTGTCGGAGACGCCAGTGGAGTATCGCCGGGCGCCACCACTGCTGGGCGAGCATACCGAAGTGGTGCTGGGGGAAGTGTTGGGGCTGGATGCTGGCGAGGTACAGCGTCTGCGTGATGCTGGAGTGCTCTAGATGAAAAGCGGGGAGGCCGTCAGGCCTCCCCGCTTTGTTTTTCAGCGCTATCAAAGTTTATTGAAATTAAAGGTTGACGCCCTCTCGAATCCCCTTATAATGCGCCCCACTTCCAGCGACATCGGAACGAAAAACTCCTTGAGATTCAATGAGTTAAGTAGTTAAGGCAAAAGCTGAAAGTGCTACGATCAAATGATCGAA
>NZ_JBAMDI010000077.1:0-53823 GCF_036961695.1 Pseudomonas sp. CGJS7
AGGCCGGGAATAAAAAAGGGCGACCGAAGTCGCCCTTTGTTTTCTCAGGTGAATCAGCCGCGCTGACGCAGGGCCTCGATGCGGTCTTCCAGCGGTGGGTGGCTCATCAGCAACCCGGCCAGGCCGTGCTTGAGGCCGCCATTGATGCCGAAAGCCTTCATGGTGTCCGGCATGTGCACTGGCAGGCCTTGTTCCACGCGCAGGCGCTGCAGGGCGCCGATCATTGCCGCGGTACCGGCCAACTGCGCACCGGCTTCGTCGGCGCGGAATTCGCGGCGGCGCGAGAACCACATCACGATCATGCTGGCCAGGATGCCAAGGATCAGCTCGGCAACAATGGTCGCCACATAGTAGGCAATGCCTTGGCCCTCTTCATTCTTGAAGATGACCTTGTCCACAAAGTTGCCGATGATGCGCGCAAAGAACATCACGAAGGTGTTCACCACGCCCTGCACCAGCGCCAGGGTGACCATGTCGCCGTTGGCAACGTGGCCGATTTCGTGGGCCAGTACCGCGCGCACTTCATCGGGCGAGAAGCGCTCCAGCAGGCCCTGGGACACCGCGACCAGCGCGTCGTTGCGGTTCCAGCCGGTGGCGAAGGCGTTGGCCTCGTAAGCCGGGAAGATACCCACCTCAGGCATTTTGATGCCCGCTTCGCGGGACAGCTCTTCGACCGTTTGCAGCAGCCACTGCTCGTGGCGGGTGCGCGGCTGGCTGATGATCTGGGTGCCGGTGGTCATCTTCGCCATCCACTTGGAGATGAACAGCGAGACGAGGGAGCCGGCAAAGCCGAACACGGCGCAGAACACCAGCAGGCTGCTGAGGTTCAGGTCGACCCCGTTGGCGGCCATGAACCCGTTGAAACCGAACAGGCTCAGGGTAATGCTTGCAACCAGCACCACCGCGAGGTTGGTGGCTACAAACAACAGAATGCGCATCATGGTTGTTACGTTCTCCTGACGGATGAGTTGTCGCTTACTGCGGGGTATATAAGGGGCCTGCCGCGCCGATTCAATCGGGGGACTATTTCAAACTGTGTACGGCGGAGTATGGCAGAGGATGGCGTGGGGGCTGTGGGATAGAGCGTTGCAGGATGTAAGAAACATTCGGCTTGGGGCTGCGTCAAGGCCGCTGGGGGTTTGCCGCAAGTGGTGTGGCGCCTGTGAGATCGAGCGCCGCCCGCGCGGCGCTTCGCGGGTAAACCCGCTCCTACGTTTGTTTCGGGCCAATTATGCCTGTGGGATTTGCGCGCGAACGCCCTGGCGCATGCCTCGATATCGCGTCGTACAAACAAGGCGATCGCGCGCGCCTGGCACAGGATGGACTGGCCCGAAACAAACGTAGGAGCGGGTTTACCCGCGAAGCGCCGCGCGGGCGGCGCTCGATCTACGCCCCACCACCAACCCCGCGTCGAACCTCTCGTCGCCCCCGGCGCCCCCCGGCGCCCCCCCCGTCGAACCCTACTGCGAATAACCCTTCAGGAAATTGCCGATCCGGCCAATTGCCGCTTCCAGGTCATCCACCCGCGGCAAGGTCACCACGCGGAAGTGGTCCGGCCAGGGCCAGTTGAACGCCGTTCCTTGTACGATCAGCAGCTTCTCCGACAGTAGCAGGTCAAGGGCGAACTTCTCGTCGTTGAGGATCGGGCAAACCTTCGGGTCGATCCGCGGGAACGCATACAGCGCACCCATCGGCTTCACGCAGCTGACGCCAGGGATGTCGTTGAGCAGTTCGTAGGTGCGGTTGCGTTGCTCCAGCAGGCGGCCCGGCGGCAGCACCAGGTCGTTGATGCTCTGGTAGCCGCCCAGCGCGGTCTGGATGGCATGCTGGGCCGGCACGTTGGCGCACAGGCGCATGTTGGCCAGCATGTCGATGCCTTCGATGTAGCTTTGTGCGTGGTGCTTGGGCCCGGAGATGATCAGCCAGCCGGAGCGGAAACCCGCCACCCGGTACGACTTGGACAAGCCGTTGAAGGTCAGGCACAGCAGGTCCGGGGCCAGCGAGGCGGTGCTGATGTGCACGGCTTCGTCGTACAGGATCTTGTCGTAGATCTCGTCGGAGAACACCACCAGGTTGTGCTGGCGCGCCAGCTCCAGCATGCCCAGCAGCAGCTCCTTGGAGTAGACCGCGCCGGTCGGGTTGTTCGGGTTGATGATCACCAGCGCCTTGGTGTTCGGGGTGATCTTGGCCTTGATGTCCTCAAGGTCCGGGAACCAGTCGGCCTGCTCGTCGCACAGGTAGTGCACCGGCTTGCCGCCGGCCAGGCTCACGGCGGCTGTCCACAGTGGGTAGTCGGGGGCCGGGATCAGCACTTCGTCGCCGTTGTTGAGCAGCGCCTGCATCGACATGACGATCAGCTCGGACACACCATTACCCAGGTAGATGTCCTCGATGGTGACGCCTTCGATTTCTTTCTGCTGGCAGTACTGCATCACCGCCTTGCGTGCGCTGAACAGGCCTTTGGAGTCGCTGTAGCCCTGTGCGGTGGGCAGGTTGCGGATCACATCCTGAAGGATTTCATCAGGCGCCTCGAAGCCAAACGGCGCCGGGTTGCCGATGTTCAGCTTGAGGATGCGGTGACCTTCCTCCTCCAGGCGTTTGGCGTGCTTGAGCACTGGGCCGCGAATGTCGTAGCAGACATTGGCGAGCTTGTTCGATTTGCTGAACTGCATGATGGGATCCCGATTGAGAAAACGCGCTACGCCCCGCCGAAAGGTTTGAAAGGGCAGGAAGCGGGTGCCAGACTGAACGCCTGGCACACGAAGCCAACTAATATACGTGCCACCCGCGCCCCGGAAAAGACGGTGCGGGGTGAAATTCAGCCTGCCGAGGTCCCTACATGAAAAAGATCGAAAAAACCCTGGACGAATGGCGGTCGATGCTCGACCCCGAGCAGTACCAGGTCTGCCGCCTCAAGGGCACCGAACGGCCATTCAGCGGCAAGTACAACAGCGAGCGCCGCGACGGCATCTACCACTGCATCTGTTGCGGCCTGCCGCTGTTCGATGCGCAGACCAAGTTCGACGCCGGCTGCGGCTGGCCGAGCTTCTACGCGCCGATCGAGGACAGCGCGATGATCGAGATCCGCGACACGTCCCACGGCATGATCCGCACCGAGGTCACCTGCGCCCGTTGCGACGCGCACCTGGGGCATGTGTTCCCTGATGGCCCGCCACCGACCGGCCTGCGCTACTGCATCAACTCGGTGTGCATCGACCTTCGTCCGCGCGACTGACCGGAGCCCGACCATGGCTGCAACGATGCTGAACATTCCCTGCGTGACCCTGGGCGGCGAGCACAAGACGCTCGGCGACTTCCCGGGCAAGGTGCTGTTGGTGGTCAATACCGCCAGCCAGTGCGGTTTTACCCCGCAGTACAAGGGCCTGGAGCAACTGTGGCAGGCCTACCGCGACCGTGGCCTGATGGTACTGGGTTTCCCGTGCAACCAGTTCGGCAAGCAGGAACCTGGCGATGCGCGGGAAATTGCGCAGTTCTGTGAGCGTAATTTCGGCGTGAGTTTTCCGCTGTTTCGCAAGGTCGAGGTCAACGGCCCGGGCGCTCACCCTCTGTTCGTCGAACTCAAGCAGCGCGCGCCGGGTATTTTGGGTAGCCAGAAGATCAAGTGGAACTTCACCAAGTTTCTGGTCGACCCGGCCAGTGGCCAGGTCAAGCGCTATGCCCCCACCACCAAGCCACAGGCCCTGGAGGCGGACATCGAGCGTTTGCTCAGCCGCTGAAGGGCACCCAATGGTCGACCAGGGCCATTAGCTCTTCGCGGCGGAATGGCTTGGCCAGGTAGTCGTTCATGCCCGCCGCCCGGCAGCGTTCGCGTTCTTCGGGCATGGCGTTGGCGGTGAGGGCGACGATGGGCAACTCGGGCCAGCGGCCGCTTTGGCGGATACGCCGGCTGGCCTCGTAGCCGTCCATCACCGGCATGTTGCAGTCCATCAGCACCAGGTCGAATTCCTCACGCGCCAGCAGCTCAAGGGCCTCCGCGCCCTGGGTGGCCAGTTGCACCTGGCAGCCGAGCTTGGCCAGCATGCCCTTGGCCACCAGCTGGTTCACCGGGTTGTCCTCTACCAGCAGGATCCTCGCACGGCCTTGTTCCTGGGTAATGGCCGGGATGGCCAGCGGGTGTTCGGGCTCATGGCCTTGCAAGGTGCGGCGCAGGGTCTGGTACAGGGCGTTGCGTGCCAATGGTCGGGCCAACTGGTGCAGCGGGGCCAAAGCCAGGGACTGCTCGTTGGGCAGGAAGTTGCCGTAGGCAGTCACCAGCAGAATCGGGGTTTTCAATGCCGGGCGCAGTTCGAACAGGTGCTCGACGTCGTCGGTGATCAACAGGTCGATCACTGCCGCATCCAGCGTGGTGCAACTGTCATGGCGCTGGTAGGTCAGGCCCCAGGCGGGCAACAAGTGCTGCAACAGTTCATTGAGCCCGCTGCCGGCTGCGCTCAGTGCGGCCACGCGGCCATGCAAGGGCACTGGCGGGATGGCTTCGGTGTGCACGGTCAGTGGCAACTCGGCGGTAAAACAGCTGCCAAAGCCCGGCTCGGAGCGAATGTGCAGGTGGCCCTGCATGGCCTTGCACAGGTTGCGCGTCAGCGCCAGGCCCAGGCCGGTGCCACCGTACTGGCGGGTGATGCCGGCGCCGGCCTGGGTGAAAGGCTGGAAGATGCGCGCCTGGGCGTCTTCGGGGATGCCGATGCCGGTATCCCGTACCTCCAGACGCACACCACCGACAATGGCCGCCAGGCGCACGTCGACGCGGCCGAAGCGGGTGAATTTCAGCGCGTTGGACAGCAGGTTGCTGACGATCTGCCGCACACGCGTGGGGTCGCCAAGCACGCTGCTGGGGAAGTCGCTGTCGATCAGGCAGGTCAGCTCCACGCTTTGCGCGGTGTTCTGCGACAGCAGGTTGGCGGTGTCTTCCACCATCGAGCCCATGTCGAACGCAATGCGTTCCAGCTCCAGCTGGCCGGCATCGAACTTGGACAAGTCGAGAATATCGTTCAGCAGCTCTACCAGCACCTTGCCCGAGTCATGGGCGATAGCCAGTTGCTGGCGTTGCTCGCTGGGCAGCGGGTTGTCCAGCGCCAGGGCGATCATGCCGAGCATGCCGTTGAGCGGGGTGCGGATTTCGTGGCTCATGTTGGCCAGGAAGGCGGCGCGTGCCTGGGCCATGTCCAGCGCTCGGCTGCGGGCTTGTTCCAGCTCCTGGTTGGACAGGCTCAGGCTGCTGTTGCTGGCCTTGAGCTCGTTGGTGCGCGCCGACACGATGTCTTCCAGCTCGTTCAGGTACTGGGTCAGGCGGTTTTCCGCGGTGCGCCGCTGTTCGATCTCGGTGGCCATGCTGACGAACTGCTGGTTGGCGACCTTCACCAGCACGCCGATTTCGTCATGCTCGTGTCCGTGTGGGCATTCCAGGCGAGTTTGCCGGGGTTTGCGCGGATCGCTGCCGCTGAGTGCGCCAATCACCGTCACCAGCGGCTTGGTCAGCATCATGTAGAACAGCGCCAGCAGGAGGCCGGTGAGCACCAGGCTGCGGGCAAAGCCATTGAGCAGGGTGATGCCGGCACGGTCGAGAAAGCGGCTGCCGAAGGCGAAGGTGTCGATGTCCAGGTACAGGGTGCCCAGGTATTCCTCTGGCATGTGGGTCAGGTACAGGCGCTCCTTGAACTGGCGTTGCTCGCCGAACAGGAAGTCGCTGAGTGGCCGGGAGCGGTCCTGCAGTTTTGGCCGCTCGACATCGGCCAGCACCGTTTCGTTGTTGTCGATCAGCCGCGCGCGGATGACGGCCGGCGACTGCAGCAGGCCGCGGGTCAGCTCCAGCGCCAGTTCCGAGTCGATGTTGTAGGCGATGCGCGAGGCCGGGTTGTGGCTGATTTGCAGCAACGCGTTCACTTCACGGTTGATGGACGCGTCTTCGCTGGCATAATCGATGCCGATCTGGATGAGACTGAGCAATGTTCCCAGGATGAAGCCGACCAGGACTGTCAACCGGGCTTGCTTGTATGACAGGCGATTGGTGAACTTGATATCCATGAGTCCCGAGCCGGTTTCCCGTTCCTTGCGCTGCGCAAGCATAGCCGAATAGCCCCGGCTGCTGGTGGGTCTGTCTGTTCATTTCAGTTGATCGCCAAGCGGGGGTCGCTTGGCGCCCCTTCGCGGGCTTGCCCGCTCCCACAGGTACAGCTTAGCCCCAGGCTGCAAGCCCTGTGGGAGCGGGCAAGCCCGCGAAGGGGCGCGCAGCGGCCCCCAAAAAACTGAAATTGTTAGGAGTCGTCATGGACGCTCGCTTGATCGCTTTTCTGGACCGCGCCGAATCGGTACTGGCGCGCCTTGAACCCCTGTTGCCGGCACAACGCCCGCACATCGACTGGGGCACCACACTGGCCGCGCGCTGGCAGCGTGATGGCCGCAGCGGCTACCTGCTGCCGCTGGACGTCAGCCTGGACATCCGCCTGACCGACCTGATCGGCGTCGACAAACAGCGCGACCAGCTGGGCCGCAACACCCACCAGTTCATCAACGGCCTGCCAGCCAACCACGCGTTGCTGTGGGGCTCGCGTGGTACCGGCAAGTCGTCGCTGGTACGTGCCCTGCTGGCCGAGCACGCCAGCGCCGGCCTGCGCCTGATCGAAATCGAACGTGACCACCTGGCCGACCTGCCACGGGTGGTCGAGCAGCTGCAGAAGCTGCCGCAACGCTTCATCCTGTTCTGCGACGATCTGTCGTTCGAAGCCGGGGAGGGCGACTACCGGGTGCTCAAGAGCGTGCTCGACGGCTCGCTGGAGCAGGCCCCGGACAATGTGCTGCTGTACGCCACCTCCAACCGCCGCCACCTGGTGCCCGAGAAGGAAAGCGACAACGAGAACTGGAAGCGTGTCGACGGCGAGCTGCACCCCAGCGAAGCCGTGGAGGACAAGATTGCCCTGTCTGACCGTTTTGGCCTGTGGCTGTCGTTCTACCCGTTCACCCAGGACCATTTCCTGAACGTTGTCGAGCACTGGATTGGCCAGTTGGCACAACCTGCGGGCCTTGTGTGGCAGCGCACCGAAGAACTCGACATCCTCGCCGTGCGCTGGGCCACCGGCCGCGGTAACCGTAATGGCCGTTGTGCCTATCAGTTCGCCCGCTACTGGGTCGGGCTGCAATTGCTGGAGCAAAAGTAAATGATCGACCTCAATGCCAGTGGCGCCGGCCTCGACGGCTATAACCTGCTGGCGGCGCAAGTGCAGGCGCTGTTCGCCGACGAGCGTGACTTCATCGCCAACGCCGCGCAGTTTTCCGCGTTTCTGTATAACCAGGTGGACGACCTGAACTGGGCGGGGTTCTACCTCAACCGCAACGAAGAGCTGGTACTGGGCCCGTTCCAGGGCCAGGTGGCGTGTGTGCGTATTCCGTTCAGTAAAGGTGTGTGCGGGGCTGCGGCGGCAACGCGGCAGACCCAGCGGGTCGAGGATGTTCATGCATTCCCGGGCCACATTGCCTGTGACAGCGCTTCCAACAGCGAGCTGGTGATCCCGTTGGTGAAGGACGGCAGGTTGATTGGCGTGCTGGACCTGGACAGCCCGACGGTCGGGCGGTTCAGCGAGGCGGACCAAGTGGGGCTGGAGCGGTTGGCAGGGATCTTTCTGGCGTTGACTGACTGCTGATCGATGTTGCCTGTGCCGGCCTCTTCGCTTGTAGGAGCGGGTTTACCCGCGAATACGGTGGCGGCGGCAACGATGAATGACCAGGGATATAGGCCAGCAGCCCCGGCCCTTTCGCGGGTACAGGTTAACCAATCAGTCGTAGATCACCTTCTTCTTCCAGGTTTCTTCCTCATCGGTCTTGAGCCCATCGGTCAATTCGTTGTGCTCGTCCTCCGCCGGTGCCATGCGGTCCAGCACCTGGGCATTGGCCCGGGTCAGCAGTTTCTCAAGATACGTCAGCTGCTCTTCATACACCTTCGGCTCCGGCTGCTTGCGCAAATACTGCACGCCGCGCTCGAAGGCCAGGCGCGCCTGGCCGGGCTGGCCTTTTTGCAGGGCCTGTTGGCCGAGGTTGTTGAAGAACTCTATATGCAGCAGCACCAGGATATGGCGGATTTCCTTGACCCAATGCTTGGCCTCGACGGCGGGCAAGAAGCCCTCATGGGCAGCGCGGGTCACCTGGTTGTGCAGCGCCTCCAGCAAGAAGCGTACGTCCTTGGCCTTGATCTCGGTGTGGATCGGGTTAGGTGGGTTGTTGACCGGGATCTTGTCACCCAGGGCAATCAGCCCTTCCAGTTCGGCGATGCGCGCCTTGAATTCGGCATTGCGCTTGTCCACCGCCAGCAGGCGCTGGTTGAGGTTCAGCTCCAGGCGGGTCAGCAGCAACTTGAGGGCCGGGGTCATGAACTGGCCGGGGAACGTCTCGGTGATCTCGCCACAGCGACGCAGGCGGTCGGCGAGCTCGATCTTCATCCGGGCGCGCTCAAGCTTGCCATTCTCGACCACATTGTTGAGGTAGCCGATCACGATCAGCAACGCGATGCCCGCCACGATGAGCAGGGTGATCAGAAGTGGTGTCACCGTTAATGCCTCATGAATAGGTTTGCATGATTGAGTGTAGGAGCGAGCGTGCTCGCGAGAGGCCCTGACAGCCATTCTCTTTTTCTATCGGCAAACTGTGCCATGACTGGATGCTGGCACATTAATGCTGACTTGACGCCAGAAAATCAACGCCAAACCCCAGCAGGCTTGCCAAAACAGCGCTGGGTGTACCCGGAAGTCATTGATTTAAATAAATTTCTACAAAGGGGTTGACGCCTTCCCGAACCATCCATAGAATGCGCGCCACTTGCAGCGTAAAGCACACAGCGAAACGCGGCAGGGAGTGAAAGCAGGCAGTAATGCCAGCAGCGTGTCCCCTTCGTCTAGTGGCCTAGGACACCGCCCTTTCACGGCGGTAACAGGGGTTCGAGTCCCCTAGGGGACGCCAATGCGGGAATAGCTCAGTTGGTAGAGCACGACCTTGCCAAGGTCGGGGTCGCGAGTTCGAGTCTCGTTTCCCGCTCCAGTTTCTCCGGCACTGCTTAACGGCGGGGCAGGAAAAGAAAATCCAGGCTGAATCGTGAGGTTCATGTTCTGGTGCACTGAAAAGTGTTGTGTGTCCCCTTCGTCTAGTGGCCTAGGACACCGCCCTTTCACGGCGGTAACAGGGGTTCGAGTCCCCTAGGGGACGCCAAATGCGGGAATAGCTCAGTTGGTAGAGCACGACCTTGCCAAGGTCGGGGTCGCGAGTTCGAGTCTCGTTTCCCGCTCCAGTTTAAATACTGTGGCGTCTATGCGGTGCAGTGGTGGTGAAGGCTGTAAAGGCGCTTCACGCCGAACGTGGTAATGCTTCAAATTGCGGGAATAGCTCAGTTGGTAGAGCACGACCTTGCCAAGGTCGGGGTCGCGAGTTCGAGTCTCGTTTCCCGCTCCAAATCAAGATCTACAGAGTCGCATGAGATTCTGTAAGTCCTCGAAAAAAGACGCTTCGGCGTCTTTTTTCGTTTCAGCGCAGTTTGCCTGAATCCATCATCAGCCTTGAAATTCAAAGTGCCACTGCTAGGCGCCCTTCGCACAGACGAACAGTGCAAAGCCTGCGGGGGCTATGAGGGCGTGGTTCTTTGTCGAAGCCGGTTTCCTTGAGCAGCCAAGGGAGTGGTTTTGTCAATCCACCAGTTTCACGGGTACGTGAGGGAACGGGATCCAGGTGAGTTTGTTGTCCACGCTGAAATAGCACAGGATGTCGATCTGAAGAGAGACCGTGAACACGCCCAGCGCTGCCGGGGTTACCGAACCTACCGTCATGATCCCTGTTGCCGACGTTACCGGGGTCGCGTCTGTGACCACGACAGGACCGTTGCCTCCATCGTTACGCTTGCCGGTGATGTGCAGCCTGACGAACTGACTGGTATCCCTGAGTGGCCAGATGTTGAGGGTAAAGGTGGCTTGGGCTCCCATCCCAGTCAGGCTCAGTTCACCGCCCTGGATCGCCTCACACTGAGGTGCGGGCAGATTGTTGGGGGCTCGTACCGTCAGCGTGTGAAGCCCGGATGTATGAGTTGTGCCGCGACGGGTTACCGTGTAATACAGCGCAAGGCTACTGCCCATGCGTGCCGCAACGTTGGTTCTGGGGATGGGGCAGGCAATGTCGCCGGTAGCCACCTCGACGGGTGCGTCATAGGCGCCGTGTTCCCCCGGGTTTGCCCAGTAAACCCTCACGCTGTCAGCGGGCTCGAAGGGGTTACCCGCTTTTATGATGACGGTTGCGCCATTCGAGGCCCGAACCGGGTCCAGCGTGCTGCTGCTTCCCGTACTGCCCGTTTCCTTCAGGTAGGGTGTGGAGAAGTTCACGGGTAACGGAGTGGGTTTGGCGTCCAGCAGCACAATTTGCGACTGCAGCTCTGGCGTGCCCACATAATCCTGAACCGTGTACCGCGCATAGCGCAGGCCGTCAGCCATATCACGGATGTGCTTGCCTGGAATGATCACCTTCAGCGGTTTGTTGATGTCTTCCTGTGTTACGGGCCTGCTCCCCGCCTGGTGCATGCCGGAGGGGGAGGTGGACCAATACCAGGTCAGCACATCACCTACACGGATACCTGAATAAAGCGGCACAGTGGCCTCCAGTTCTTCATTGTGCTCCACCAGATAGGCGTCGGTGACACCGTTTTGGACCACCTCAGGGTCGAACACCAGCATGTTGTCCGCCGGTAGTTGAGGGGGCGTTCGGTCGATGGTGATGTGAAAGGGTAGTGAAGACGAATGGTTGCCGTTGTAGAGCTCCACATCATGAAACAAGGTATGTCTCCCCTCGCTGAGCAGCAGGTGTTGCGGTACATGGAGGAACAGGTCGTCCTCGGGTACCGGCGCTGTCCATGACTTTTGAGCGACTGCTGTATCGTCCCAGTACAGCGTCAGCGTTTCCTCATCCATTGCGGGATTGGAGTTCTTCCACATCTTGAACCTGACCTCAAGCGGCTGATGGGTTGCGCTGAAGCGCAGCAAGTGGGTTTCGCCACCCTCAAGGTCTGGTAGCAGCGCCGCGATCTCGGGTGGATCGAGTGGGTCTGCCTGAGTGGTCCGCCCCTTGAGCGAGGACCAGAGTGAACGGATCAGGGTAATCAATGGCATGGCTTGGTCTCCTGTCAAGGACAAGCATTGAGTGCTGATTTGTGCCCTGCGTGCGCCGGACGGCGCCGCAGGGTGCTGCAATCACCAGTTGTAACGGACGCCCACGCTCACCCCCCAAGGCTGTTCGAGCTGCTCGCCGTTGGCATAGTCGAACTCCGCATGTACCTGCCATTGCTGGTCCCAGGCTGCCACCACACCGGCGCCCAGTTCGGCGCGCGAGCCCGCCAGGTCATTGTCGAGGCTGTTGCCGTTCACCTTCACGCGGTTGTTGTTGACGAACTCGTGAGCCCCGGCAACCCGTACATAAGGCTGAATCATGCGGCCCTGGCCGTAGTCGAAGGTGCGCCCGGCAGTTGTACCCAGCTTGCCCTGCAGCGAGCGGGTGTCGTCACCGCTGGCCTGCAAGCCATTGGCCAGGTGATACGACTGACCTTCGATGGTCATGGCTGCCAGTTGGGCATAAGGCTCGATGAAGTAACCATCCTCCAGCTTGATATGCCGACCGGCCTCCAGTGACACCCCGATGCCGTGATTGCTGTAGTCGCCTTTGGTCTTGCTGCCATCACTCAACTGCACATCGGCACGGTTCTGGTAGCGGTTGACTTTTACAACGCCATCGAAGTAGTAGCCGTTTTGCGAGTCGAGCCAAGTGGTGTAGGCCCCCATGTGGTAGCTGTCGACCTTGCCCGAGCTGCCGCCCTGCAAGTTGAGGTCTGAGTTGCTGTAGCCCGCTGTGACCCCGACCAGCCAGTTGCCATCGCCGATTGGCAGGCGACCGTCGGCACCGAACGACAGCCCTTGTTGCTGCTGCTTGTAGCCGAAGCCGGAGGTAGAAGCGTTGAACTGGTTGCCATAGCTGCGCATCCAGCCACCCGCTGCGCCGTCGTTACGGCGTACCTCACCCATGCGGCTGCGCAAGGTGGTAAGTTCGCCATACCAGACGGTAGGGGCGGTATTGGCCAGTGCCAGGATGGTCTTGGTGCCATTACTGAGCGAGCGCATCGAGGCGTCCAGGTACCAGTCATTGCCGCGCTGGGTCAGGCCATAGGCGAAGGTGCCCAGGTCAACCGGGCCGCCCGCCAGCGAGAAGCTCGCATCGCCTGCGGCGGTATGCACCAGATGCAGTTCGGTGTCGGCCAGCGGGTCTTTGCCTGTGCTGGTCACGCGGATCTCATGGTTGCCGGTGGCGGTACCCGTCACCTCGAGCAGGTCGCTTTTGCCGTCGGCAAAGTCGGCGTTCATGATGAAGGTGCCGCTACCTTCTAGGTTGGCCACCTGCAAGGTATAGAACTCGCCATTATCACCAAACGCCACTGCACCGCCGTCCAGGGCCAGGTCCTTGAGCTGTGCGTCGCCAGTCATGGTCCATTGGCCACCGCTGTTCAAGGCCAGCAGGTCAAGGTTGTCCAGGCGGCCTTTGAGGGTTGCCTGGTTGGCCAAGGTCAGCTTGCCGCTGCCGCCTTCGGCGACGACGATATCGCCCTCCAGGGCGCTGGCGCTGACCAGGATTTCGGCGGTGCCGACGGCGCCGACTTCCACCAGTGTGCCATTACCGGCCTTGAGGGTGGAGCCGTTCAATATCTTGATACTGGCGCTCGCCGGTGCGTTCCCCGCCGTGGCGACGGCAATGGCAGAACCGTTCAGGCCCTCTACGTGGCTGGCATCCAGTACCACTGTGCTGGTTCCGGCGGGCTGGCCGCTGTCGCCACGCACCCGGAGGCCATCCTGGTCGCCGACGATGCGGCTGCCTGCAGTGGCCTGCAGGTTGCCATCGAACAGGTTGATCCCGGCACTGTTGGTGTTGGTGCCAGTGACTTGGCTGCCTGACAGCGTCAGCAAGCTATTGTTGATGACCGCACCCACTGCGCCGCCGCTGATGGTGCTGTCAACCGCGTCAACCCGTGCGTCGCTGCCTATGGACAGGCCCTGGAAGGCAGACGTCACGCGGCTGTTGCTGATAGTGGCCCCGGCCGCGCTGATGCGCAGGCCTGCGGCGTTGCCAGTGGCGTTTACCTGGCTACCATTGAGCACCAGCCTTGAGCCCTCCTGCACCCTGATGTCACGGGTAATGGCGCCGTTGGCCGTGAGGGTGGCGCCGTTCATTACCGTGTAGTTGTCAAGTGCTGCGCTGCCATCGATCGTTGTGTCATTCTTGATCAGTGTCTGTGCCCAGCTGTCCGGGCTGAGCAGGAGCGCAGGGGCGAATGTGGCTGCGCGCAGAACCTGGCGTAGGGGCAAGGGGGAGAATGCTGACATGCGAATACCTGTGTCTTGTCCAAGTCGGAACCGGCCAGCGCCTGTTGCAGGCTGGCCATTGGTGCCGAAGTCTATGGATTTAGCGGACATTTCCTGTAGGAAAAGCCTGATTAAGCTCGCGGCTTTTCCTATCTATGAGCGCGGGCTACCTTGCCAGCCCGTCCATGGGCGCCCCGTTCATGGAATCGCACAGGTGCCTGATCCTGTGCCCAGGCTGACCACAGCTTCGGCTGTTTTCGATGTGACGGTTTCTCCCCCATGCTGGAAGCTGTACTGGACGCGGCCGCGACCATCCGCGCCATGACCAGTGGGGTCATAGATACTGAGGATGTGGGGATTGTAGGGTTTGACTTCCCAATAAAAGCCTGCGGCCGCTTCTGCTTCGCTGATTGTGCGGGGCTCGGTCAATCTGGCTGCCGGGATCTCATTATCCCCGGTGTAGCCACCCCATCCAGTCCATGTCAGGGTTACCTCACCGCCATTGGGCAGGTACTGGTTCAGCGGTGGCACGAACACCTTGAACGCAGGGTCGCCAGTTGGGTTCAGGGGGTCTTCCCAAAGGGATTCACAGTTGAGGAATCTATTATTGTACAGACGTTGAAACTCGGGAGCGTCCGGCTCAATGACAACGGCGTTGGCATTGACCACTGCAGTAGGCGAGTTTTGCTCGTTACCTGCCCCAGTCGCTTTGCGGATGGTGTAGTGCACCGGTAGCGTGGGGTTATTGCTGGCATTAAGTATGTAGGTCCAGGGAAGCGGTCGCTCGATATCTGCAGGGTCGCTTAAATCGACAGAGTACGTGGCCTCGGTGACCAGCGTGCCGGCCCAATAGAAATCCATGATGTCAGTATCTTTGGCATCGTCATGACGTTTGACCTTGAACGTGGCCTCCTCGCCGGAATCACTCCGATCCAGCACGTTTTCCTGTTGAGAGTTCTTGCCCCAGACCGCAGGGGCGTCGAGTTTGCTGTTGATGGGGTCTGGCCAAGTGGGGTCGGGGTCGGGGCGGTCGGGGCCTGCGACAGAGAAATCAACCTTCAGCGTGGTGCTTTCCGGGCCATAGGGAACGCCATGGCGCAGTACACGATAACTGACATCGGTCTCTAGTTCGGTATCTGCGGCGCCATAGGCTTCACGCAGGCGATCGTGGGGGACACTGATGGAAAGCGGCAGCTCACGCGAGCCGATCTCTTCGGTGAAAGGTTTGGAGGTGCCCCAGGTGACCTCGACAATGTCGCTTCTTCGGTAGTTGGTATAGTCGACTTCAACCGTGACGCCTGCCTGCGCATCGGCCAGGTCGATCAAGCCATCACCTTGGGCGAGGGGTACTACTGGCGCTTGCAGCGCGGTGGGTAATGACCCAAGGTTTACATAAACCTCCGCGATCTTGGAGATGCGGCTGCGGTTGGTGGCTTTATCCAACAGGATATAAACAATGTAGAAGTGACCGTCACTCAGCCTTTCTATGTCGGCCTTGGTTATTAGTAGTTCCCGGTTCGCGGGTAGTGGGCCATAACCAATGGCGGGTGGTATTTGCCCCTCAACCGGAACGGTGTCAGAGTAATAAAGTGCGTAAGTATCCTTTACGTCCTGGTCAGTATAAGGCGGTAATGTTACTGTCAGGCCGGTTGGGTTGGTGCCGAAAAAAGCGTCTGTCACCACGTTTCCATTGAGTGCCGCTGCTTCAGGTTCAACAGCATCCCACGGCGGTGTTTTATCGAATATCAGATCGATTGCGGGAGAGTATTCTGGCGTAGGCGTATTGTACCTGTCGATTCTATAGCGCAGTTGGCGCTTGCCGTCATGGGGGTAATCAGCTTTGGGTATCTGCAGCGTCGTAGGGAATACACTGTCCTTATCGTATTGGGCGCTGGCGCCAACTTCCAGAAAGTCACCGACACCCTGCCCGTCAACGATAGCCATTTCCAGTTGCAATGTGTCCTTGTCACCCAGGATTGGGTCGGGCAGGTTTAGCCATTCCTGTATGACCACATCAAGGTCCGCATCGAGGACGTCCTTGTTCAAGGTCCCGTCCGCTGGGTCGACTATCCCTTGAACTTCAGGGGGCGCCAGGGCATCGACCTGCTGCGCCGCCAACCTGGCAACACGCTGCTTTTGATAGTCAAGACGTGCCTTTGCTGCAAGTAGACGTGCCGAGTCATTACTCATGCGAAGTGCTCCCATACACATCACGATAAGGAGGGGCCGGGTTGGCCTGCTACCGGTTGTTGGTGAGAGAAGGCTAGCGTGGAGTGGAAGTTGTGGATACTGGTAAAAATGCTAGGTGGGGCGATGAGAAGAATAAGAAAATAAAAAGCCAGCCCAGTTTAGGCTGCAGCCCAGGATTAGGGTTGCAGGTACTTGCTGGGCCGGCGTTTTAGGTGGTATCTATTTGTGATTTAAGATGGAGTTGTTTTAGTTTTAAACAAACACTAGTGGATCGTATCGCTCGGTCAGCGGTGAGGCATGCGAGAAAAACGATTAAAAATTGGGTATCTGGCTATAAAGTTCTTACGTAAAAACTGAGTATTATAAGCACCAGTTGCACCACCAGTTGCACCACCAGCAGCGTCGTCTACATTCTCAGCTACCTCCTGCACTACCCCCAGTGGTGATACATTAACCGCTTTGCTGCCAGAGAAAGCCAACTTGCCCACACTGTATGTCACTCGTGCAATTGCCGTGGAGGCAGCTGCTATACCCAGAATCATTGCCGCCGTTCCCGCAGCCTCATCGTTGTTGATGACTGAAACTGCCTGCGCTGCGGTACCGCCAAGGGACAGCCCTGCAAAGAGGGTGTTCATGAGCGCTGCTTTAATGGAGGTAGCTGCAACCTTGACCAGTACTTTTTGCAGGAAGCTGGCGGTACCTGCTCTGACGGCCAGGGTAGCAGCGCTCATCCCGGCTTTCGCGGCAGCGCCGAGTGCCCCTACCGCAGCCAGTGACGCACCTGCGGTAAAAACTGCTGCGACGGTAAGCACTACCCCAAGGCCCAACATGATCCAGTTCAATGTGCCGCCACCAGGCTTCCTGCGCCCCAGCCAGTTCGGGTCATCTTCGTCAGGGCGCCGCGGTCTGCCACCGTCGCCCGTGGCAGTCAAGCCGCTGGGGTCGCGCAAGGCGATCGGGTTGTTCAGGCAGTAGGTATAGGGGTTCAGTTCACCGGTGTCGAACACGCTACGCGGATCGGGGCTGTTGAAGCGCCTAAGCCCCGGATTATAGGCGCGCACGCCCCGCCCCAGCAGGTACCAGTCACTGCCTTCATCCAGTGCCTCACCGTTGAAGCCCAAGTTGCTGTGGACAGGCACCGTGACGTGCCGCTGACCGTAGGCGCTATAGCGTATGTCGCGAACCGCGCCAGCTTCGCATTCGGCGATGACACTGTGGCTGGAATCGGTTTGCAGCAACAACGTTCTGGCGGGGGCATCGCTTTGCTGGGCCAGTGGTATATCGGCATGGAAGCTAAATCGTGTGTAGTTGCCGTCCTGGATGGCCAGACTCAGCCGGTTCTCGTCGAACCACAGTTGCCTTGGCGAGCCACTGGCTGCCTGGCTGGTCAGTAGTTGCCCTTCACCGTCGTATTGATATTGGCTTTTACCTCTGATTTGCAACAACCGGCTTTCTTCGTCGTACTCCAGCACGCGGCCATGCTGGTCGACCGTCAGGTTACCATTGGCATCATGGAAGAATGTGAAGGTTTCTGGCGTACTGCCGCTCGCGGAGAGCGTCAACGTTTTCAGCAGGAAACGGTCGTCTTTGTTGTATTCATACGTCGCACTCTCACTGGTGCCGTCATCAAAGCGGGTGAAGCAAACACGAATATTGTCAATGCTGTCGTAATCGAATGCCTGTTGGCTGGGGGTGCGGCCTGCCTCGTCTTTGGGGATCTCGCGGCCGCTGTATTCGACTGTGCTCAGTCGCCCCAGCCGGTCGTAGCGGAATGCTTCCTTGAGCACAACATCATCAGGCCCGGGCCCGTCGCGCAATACGCGGCTTTCGAGCAAATTGTCCTTGCCCCACACCTGAGTCAACGTAGGCAAAGGCCTTGTGTCTAGCTGCTGGGTGCGCTTGATTTCACGCCCGTGGTCGTCGTACTCAAGAGATGTGGTCAGTGTGCTGTTGCTAACTGTGTCGGTGCTGGTTAGTGATATCAGCCTGCCCAGGCCGTTGTAGCCGAAGGATGCCAGCAGGTTGCCTTGGCGTGTTGCGGTGATGAGCCCTTTCTCGTCGTATTCATGGACGGCAGTCATGCCCCCGGCATCTTTGCTCGATGTCAGGCGGTTGTGGAAGGTGCTGACATACTCGGCCGTGCGCGGCACATCGCCTGCCGTTTCGAGGGTTTCGCCGGTCAACTGATCATGCGCATTGTAGTGATAGACCCGTTTGCCGTTGGCACCGCGCGACTCCTTCATCCTCGCTGTGATCGGGTCATAGATGTACTCGTCGCCTTCTTCGTCAGCATTCACGCGCATATGGGTAGGAAGAGGGGAGAGCGCCAGGTCGTACTCGTAGCTGATGGTATCGCGTGCGCCGGTGATCATGGCCGCTGGTTTCGATTGGCCGGGTTTGTACCGCAACTCCTCGGTGCGCTTGCCAATGGTGCGCGAAGTCACCTTGCCTACCCCGTTATAGCACTGGCTGCCCACCTCGAAGGGAGGGTCGGACTCGCGGTTGGAAAAGGCGGTGATACTGGTCGACCATTCGGCGTCCGTGTGGTGGGCATAACGATGCTCGATACGCGTTTCGGTTGGCCGCGTGCTGGCACTCAAGCGGCCGAACGGGTCGTATTCGAATGTTGTCTCATACTGGCGTTCATCGATTTTGCTCACGCATCGGCCAAGGCCGTCGTAGTGCATCACCTGTTCCGCCTCGATCATATCGTCAGGGCTCAGGCGTTCTATCCGTACCTCCTTCTCGAACGCATTGCTCCAGGTCCTGACCTTCTCGCTTTTCTCCGTTTGCTGCGCCACCTGCAACCATGTGGTCTTGCACACGTTCCTGTTTTGATCTTCCACGGTGGGGTCGAAAAGCGTGTGTTCCTGAACGTTGTCGTGGCGGATCACCACACTGCGCCCTTCCCAGTTGTCGTACAGGTATCGCTGGGCCAGGAACGGCACGTCGGCAGGGAAGGGTTTGCCCTCCAGCCAGTCGTACTGCCTGTCTTCAATTTCGCGTCCCCAGGCGTCGTGCACCAGTTCCTGGACCTGGAACAAAGCGTTGGGCCTTGTCGGGTCTATATGGCTCGCCAGCACCTGGTGCACGCGGCCCAAACCATCGAACCGCGTTTCAGTGATCACGGATGTAGGTGAGGTATAGCGCTGGCTCGCCTGCTCACCCTCTTCGGCACAAAGCGCATACTCATTACTGCGCACGGCTTCGCTGGCGCCACCCCCTGCCACGACTTCAAAGATCTTGCGGTGCAGTTTGTCGGTGACGATGCGTCTCTCTACCCTGTCCTCGTCGGTGCTCAGCACCAGTTCGCCAGAGAACAGTGAGTGCCCTTCGCTGGTCTGCATGCTGGCCTGGTCATGCCCCACGGTGTCATGCACCGTTTTCAGCACGGTAATTGGAGCCAAATCATGCAAACGCTCGTCGCGCATCTTGTCCCAATCGAGCGTCTCGAACTGGTAGGCATAGTCAACAGTGCTTTCCAGCATTTCAGGCTGGCCCGGCTCGCCAAAGGCGGGGTTCGGGAAGCCCGTGGTGCGTTTTTGCAGGCGACCATGTTGCAATGGCTCTGCCTGTTGCACTTCTTCATTTTCCTGCTCGTGATAGTCATAGGCCGTGACTTTCAGTGTGCGATCGTTGTGGCTCAGTGTTTCGCTATGAAGGGCACACCAGCTTTCCTGCCCGGTCGCTTCGCTGCTGCTGGCCAGTACTTTGATTTGATTGTACGTATGCGTCGTGACCAGTGTTGGGGCGTTTCCACCGTGCCCAGCCGCCGGTGTCACGGTTTTCGTGTGTAGGTCGCACACAAAGTTTTCAGCATTGCCTGGGTAACCCGCATCCCCATTCCGGTACCAACGGTTTGTCTCCACGACGCCGGTCGCTGCTTGCTGCATCAACACATTTCCGTGATCGTCGTACTCGGCCCTGATGGTTTCCACGTGTTGACGGCCGCTATCGCGCAGCCGCCAACGGGTTTCGATCTTGATCGGGTACTGACAGGCGTTCACTTGCTCCTCGAAGCGCCCGGGCTTCAGGTTATACGTCGTGATTTTCTCTTCAATGAAATTGCCGATGACTTCAGTGTTGTCGGCGTTCAGCTTGGTGCCCCGATACACAGCTTCACGGGTGTTCAGGTGAAACTTGTTGAACTCTCGGACGGTGCTGCGTACGGGCCTTTCATCCACCCAGAGTGTCTCTGTGGTGGCATAGTCATAGTCGATATCCTTGCGGAACAGGTTGTCCAGGCCATCGTCTATCCACTCCAGTGGTGCATTGCCACCCAGGAAGTTGTGACCGTTGCTGGAATAGGTGTAACGCGTGTCGATCGGGGGTTGCTTATTGCCTGGGTGCTGCACATGCCGGGTTACTCGAGGCAGCGGGTCCAGGCCCGAACCGATCGGGAACTCGTGGCCGTAATCATCGTATTTCAGTTCTTCGAAACCGCCCGCAGGGGTGTACACCGTGCTGATGCAATCGACATTCCTGACGCGGATATAGGAAAAACGCCAGCTCGCCTGGTTGTCGGTGGGCAATTCGATGCGGGTTACCCGGTTGTCGGTGCCCAACACCATGGTATAGGTGGCGTTTCCCGTGTCAGTTGGCATCCTCAACTGCACATCTCTGTTGCGAACGGCCTCCAGCAGCGTGACGCCGCGCATGTCGGTGATCTTGGTCAACATCGGGAAGCCGTTATGGGTGCCGTATTCCAGGTTCAGCCAATGCCCCTGGCGGCTGAAGATGCGGGTCGGCACCGCCCTGCCATTCGCGCTTGAACCTTTTCGCTCGAGCACTTCCACCATGCCGGAGCGGTGCACCACCCGCCAGCGGTCTTCAGCGTCCTCGTAAAGGTGGAACGTGTCGATCTTTTTCTCCGACATCGTCAACTGGTTGGTAGTGCCAACACGGCCGTCGGCTTTGAACGTTTCGCCATTGGCCAGAGAAATGATCCTGCGTTTCTGGGCAGGGTCGAACTCGGTGGTGGGCAGGCTCCAGCCCCTGCCAAAGCCGCGGTCCTGCGTGTTCAGTTGGCTGTAGCGTAGGTTCAATTCGATTTCAGGCGCCAACAGGTCACTGCCGTAAAACGCGGACAGGGCGATTTGAAAGGAATAAAGGCCCGTTCGCGAGTCAACACCGCTCTGCATGTGATTGAAAAAATTGAAAGCATTGGAATTGATACTGGATTCGGTGGCCATGATGAAGAGCGCTCCGGGTGAGAGGTACGGGATGCATAAGCACGGACACTAGCAAACGGCATAACCGTTGCCACCTGTTAAAAGTGCTAGTTTCGGCAAGTCAGGCCAAGGTGTAAAAAATCCCCATCGAGATCAGCAGTTAAAACCAGTGCTGATCAAAGCAATTAATACGGTGGGGATTAGTGAATGAAACTTCGCAAGCGGCATGGCGAGCAATCAGAGGGCTTATTGGCTTCAACTGCGGCGCTGCCGCGCCCCGAGATTCCGTTATTGAAGGGTGATTCGCTGAGCCTTGAAGACTTAGGGGCTGAAGCGCTGAAAACGTACATCAAGTACCCAGGAATAGACCTGGGGCATTTCGTCGCTCCGCGCTTTTTCGGGTGTGGCGCACTGGGGGAAATTCACGACCGTGACCCAAACCCGCTACCTGTGACTGATCTGGAGCCTGATGGCAGTTTCTTGATTGAAATAGATAATGGCCTGCTGCAAGGCCTGAACAAGGGCTATGCGTTCTATTCATACGCGCGAACCGATATTCGGGGTAACGTCATACCAGGCCCTGCCCTGGAAGAGTCATCCAGCCGGCTGTTTTTTTACATCAACAAGCAAGTTGAGCCTGCTCTGATGTTGCCGCCGCCGCACTTCATGGACAGTGACGGTCTTGTAATTGACCTCGCACGCTTGAAGGGGGATGGCCGTGTTGTGACCACCCATTATCCCTTCATGACAGCGGGTGATAACGTTGTGCTTTCATGGCGCGACGAATTAGGTAATTCCGAAGAATACACCAAAGAGTTGGCTGAGGGTTCTGATGAGCCATTGCTTTGGGTAATTGACGAAATCAAGTTTTTAATAGCCGGTGGGTGGTGCGAGCTGAGCTATACCGTCAACTATAAAGACGGTGGAAAAAGCCAGTCTCCGGTCCAGCGCTTCACCATCAAGCAAAACGCGGGGCAGTCGCCAAGTTTGCCCCCCCCGGTAATACCGGGGCACAGTGACGACTGGCTTGACCCGGCCAAGTATGGGGACGGCTTACCGGTTGAAGTGGATGATTACGGCATTCGACACGGTGATGAACTGCTGCTTACGGCTGTGAGCAAGAAGGTTAGCCGACACATGCTGCGTATAGACCGTTCAATTCTGGACAGCAAGCGTTTGCGTTTTCTTGTGCCGGCGCAATGGTTGCAAGAACACATCGGTGAAGCGGTAAAGCTGACTTGGCAATGGGCCAGGGTGGGCGGGGCGGCCGACTCCACACCCTTGGACCTTATCTTGAAGAAGCCGTTGGTTCTTAAACCACCGTTCAACCCGGATGCTACACAGCAAGAACCTGATCCGGCGAGGAAGTTGATCCAGAGATGGTTTCATTCGCTTACATCAGCCCGAGTCTTTTGACGTTGGGGACAAAAATCCGGGTGCCGCAGGAGTCGGAGACCAATGATGGCAAGATAACCATGTACTGGGAGGGGTTTGGTACTACAGGTAAGTACCAAACCGATACACCGACCATAGGTAATCCCTGGGAGTTCCAGATTCCCCGTGCTGTGGTACCTGCCAATTTTGGCAAGCGGGTCAAAGTGTTTTATACCGTTAAAGATGCTGATGATGGCGAGCAGCGCTCACCTGCCTATGGCTTGAAAATTCAACCACTGACATCCGATGCTTTTCAAGCGGTTCAGTGCCCGGACTTTGCGACCTCGGACATTCCAGTGTCGCAGGTCATCGATAGTGTGACTTTTACTTTGAACAGTAATAGCTGGCATTTCTTCGCGCAGGGCCAGATTGTACGCGTTTATGTTACGGGGAAGTCAAAGCCGGGTGAGCCTTCCTTGCCAGATGAAGTGATACGCGATGACAAGCCGGTCTCTGCGGATGAATGGAAAGAGGGGTTGTTGCGAATGAGCCTGAGCAAGGAATATCTGTTGAAGCTCGAGGCGAATACCCCTTTCCATGTGTACGTAAAAGTCAGTTTCGATGAAGGTACAAGCTTTGTCCAAGGCCAGACTGCCGAGTTTAAGGTGGTGCCTTGAGTTCGAGGTCATATGGCAAGTTTTGGTTGCGAAGAGTCGTGATTGATAAGTATCAACGATCTGAGTTTTTATGAGGATAGAACCATGGCTGAATATAACTTTGAGCAACTGTATGCGTGGCTGAAAGAGGAGGAGCGCAGCCTGAACTGGGGAATGATTTCTTTCATGGACAGAGAGAAACTGAATCGTCTGCTGCTGCAGGTTTACATTCGTCGGTTCAAAACAGACTCTTACCTCAAGCCCTTGACCGGAAGTATCGAGAATGGCGCGGACCGGCGTTTTGCACTGAACCAGTTTACCCTGGATTGGCCGCGATTGGGCTTCCTGGGTGGTCACGCCAACGATTCCACCGCGCGCTTGACCACACAGATCATGTCGGGAACACAGTTGGGTCTGCGTAACGCAGCCGGGGAGTGGGAGGTTCGGGAAATACGCGAAACCAGTCCGCTGCTGGGGCCGGAACTTCACCTGAAACTGCTGTTGGCCAACGTGCCCGGTGTGGTGGGTGAAGAGGGGCGCGTGCGACTTGATTTGAAAGAAAGCTCCGATTTTAGCATCAACGTGTCAGACGATCCCGGTGAGCAACGGCTGGTGGGTGAGTGGTTCAAGCAAAAGTTTGACGGGCTGGAGGCCCCAGAACGTGTATTTACGCTTGGCCAGATAGAAGCAGGCGGTGATCCGTTACTGCGCGCCAAATCGTTTGCCTTGCGCACGCAGGCACGCATGCGGGACGCAGACGATGACGAAGGCGCGGTACTGGCCATGGTGCGCTTTGAAGGGGATGAAGAAGGGCACATCCCTGGCAATGATTTTCGCTACCTCCTTCCCAGCGACAGGCCCTATGACGCGACGGTGTTGTTTGGACCCACTCGAATCATGTTGGCGCAGTTGGTGCAGTCCCTGAAAACGATCGTGAGTAACGTCGAGTTTGATCTTCGTCACGACGAAGAGGGCAGGCTGATAGGGGCAGTTGCCAAGAATGGAGAAATGATCATTGAGGAGCAGACTCTAACGCACATGTTCTGGTCAGAGCCCATCCAGGGGATACCCCTGCTGGTGACCTTCATAGCTTACGTGCCGAAAATTGTTCTGAAACTTGGGCAAGAATTCGAGGTTTCGATAAATGGAAATAAGGTGGAAATCAAGTGGAAAATCGAGGGTGTACTAGGCATGATACCAGCTTACTTCAACGATCAAACGAATTTCATAAAGCGGATGCTGGACTCTGGATTCTTTGATTCTTCGGAGTTTTTTAGGTATACCGAGGATGATTTTAGCTACACATTTACAAGCACCTATGAGCTCGAGGATGTGGATGGAGGGCGCTTGAAGTTCGTTTCTCTGGAGGTGCTAGAACACAAGGCTGCAGCGCCTGTGCTCGGAGAAATTAAAGTAATAAAGCGGCCGCCAGTTGACTCGGAGGAAGCGTACTTTTTTGCCTTGCTGGATTTAATGCTTGCTCCGATAATTACCGTAATGTGGGCTTTGTTTCACAATTTCTTTAAGGGAATAGATGTCGAAGTTCCCAGTGTCGAGGGCATCTTGCGTGAGGCTTTCGAGAAAAACTTTAAGTTCACCAGCAACCTGCGGGAATTGGTCGATCAGACCATCAAGCTCAATTTTGGCAATGCCCTCATCGGTCAAGACCAATTCGCGCCACGTGATATCGCTTTCTTTGGCGCTGTCAATCCCACCGTAACCGCGTTCGCCATCGATCCCATGCAACATACCCTGGTGGCGGGAAGCGCGCCCTTGCAGTTCAACACGGTCCCGGCACACCCCGGCCTGATTCGCTGGACGTGCGAGCCTGTACTGGATTCTGTTTCCAACGGGCAGATCGGTTCGATCGATGAACATACCGGCTTGTACACACCGCCGGCTGCCTCGGACTTCGATGGCGACTTTGTACGGCTGCGTGTCAATGCGCGACACATAGACACCGACTTCAGCAGTTCGGCACTGATGACTGTCTTGAGGTCGGGTTTGCACATCAGTCCGCTCCTCTATGTGACACAGGTCAACAGCACGCCCCCCACGGTCAACTTGCGAGCCGGCTACCTGGGTGATGTCACGAACCTGAAGTGGGAGCCGCCTCAATACGGCCAGTTGACCGCCGACGGTAAGACTGCAGTTTATACCCCCCCTGCAGTGATGCCCCCCCTGGATGACTACCCTGACGAGTCTGCCTCTTTCGCGCTCGATAAAATTACGCTGAGTGATTCCACTGATGGGGAGACCGCGCGCGTCGCATTGGTAATCACCGAAGGCAATGCGGGGCTGCCAATGAAAATTACGCGTGAAGTGGATGTTGCGGCTGGAACTGTGCAATTGAAAGCCAAGGTGGGTAACGTTGAATTAACTCCGGATCAAGCCCAATGGAAAGTAGTGTACGGCTCGGGTGTCATCGACCCCATTACCGGTATCTATACCCATGATGCGTCCAGCAGTGATCCATTTGCTGTGATAACAGCAACGCATGATACGGTTTATTACGGAGTTTCCCACCAGTATGTGGTGCAAACTTTGCCCCCGGCGAGGCTGGAGGAGGCTGTGCGCGGCGTAGGTGCTTTCCAACTGCCCAAAGTATAAAGGAAGACTCGTCATGAGCATGAACAAACCGTCATTGCTGGGTGATTGGTTGGTCGATAACCCGGACCTGATGAAATGGGACAGTATTACGGGCGTGTGCCTGACCGCAGGCAATACCGCGCTTCGGCAAACCCATGCCACCCATCTAAGCCAGGGACACGAAATTGCAGGTTTATCTGGCCAGCTTGAAATTGACATGAGCGATATCGTTTACCACTTTGCAGGGTACCAGTTGTCAGGGCCACAAGTGGGTATTAAGCGCGCGAGTTACGAGAGCACCCGGTTGGAAATGGTGGCCAACTTGCATGGTGGAACCCTTGTCATGACCGAAGGCGGCAATAAAGTGCTCAGCCTATCCGAGCATGATGCGCTACAAGGCCTTGAGCTTAAACAACAAGCCAGCGCAGATTTCAAGAATGGCGCATTGGTGCTGGATGTGTCCAAAGGCGAAGACATGCGCCTTGCAGTGAGTGAGTACGACAGCGAACAACTGTTGGCGGGTGCCTGGTTGCGTCAGCAATTGCCAGTAGAGGCCGAAAAACTTGAGTACCCGCTGGTCAAGGGGTTGCAGGGGCAACCGGAGCTTGAATTGAGGGTTGCCCAGCTTGCCACACAGGCGGATGCCCAGGACAAGGGTGACACCTTGGTCGTGTTTGCTTCTTCGCAATATGGCAGTGCGGGGGACTTGCCCAATATCAATGGCGATTTCCCACGTCTGCTGCCAGACCCGCCTGGGCCAGAAGATGCGGTGCAGTTGCTCAGTTCACGTGTGCTACACCGTAATGCCTTCCTCGCTGGTTTCACCCAGCTGTTGGACGGGGGGCGTTTCAGCCACCGCAGTGAAGACGGGCGGCTTGTCGAGGTGGTTGCTGAAGCGGGCACCTTGCAGATACCGCCTACGAATTATGAGTCCCAAGGATATATCTTTGCCGCCAAGCCCTTCCAAATAGGGGCGGCAGGTGGGGTTGCAGCCACTTTCGAGCTGGACCTGATCACCTTGCAGTGGCATGGCGAGGCTACGATTGACTTCAGCTGCCTAGCCAAGGGTGAAGAGGTCCCTTCGGAGTTCAAGGCGGATTTTGCCCTGTCACTGCGACACCGTTTCTATTTGCTACCCAACATTGAAAACGATCAGGGCTTGCTGGAGGGGCAGTTTTTCTCCCCCTGGCCGGAAGCACAGGAAGCCCATGCCCGGCGCGGCCTTCCCGAGGGTGATGAATACGAGGAACTGCGCTTGCAGGCAGGGGACTTTGCGGCCTACGCGGTGAAGCGGGCAATCCTGCTGGCGATTGCGAAAAAACTCAACCCTGCAGCCCCGGAGCAGTGGATGGAAGCGCTGACAATCGGGGGTGGCCATACCATAAAGTTCAACCCTGCCGACCTGGCGTTTCCCGGTGCGCTGTTGGCTTCGGGTTCGCTGAGCCACGATGCTGCGTTTCGCATTCGCGATGACGATGTGAATGTGCTCGCGGGCGGCTTTCATGAATTCATAGTGGATAACCCGCAAAACGAGGCGCTGACCTGGACATTGGAAACCCTCCCTGGCGGGCCTTCCGACCCTGGCAGCTTCGTCGATGGCAAATTCCGGGCACCTCCTGCGCACACCTTGCAGAGGCGCTCGGGGCAAGTGCTGGTGATCGCCTCCAACGCGGCTGGCCAGAGAAGCGTTGCCGTCGTTACGGTGCTGCGCCAGCCACTGACGGTCAACCCCTTCATCACCGTGATGCAAGCCGGCACACAGCGCCTTTTGAATGCAGGGGTGCTGGACGAAGCGTCCCTCGACACCAAACCGCTGAAATGGACGATGGTCAATCCTGACCCTAAGTACAGCGGCGAGAAGGTGGAAGAAGACCAGGGGCGTCGTTGCCGCTACACGGCCAAGGCAGCCGATTCGAACGAAGAACAAACCTATTGGGTGGAATCGTTTGAGGTGGAGCTCGAAGAGCCCGCCGGCAAGCAGGCCGTACATGCGCTGGTCACCCTGCGGCAGCCCATGCTCAGGGTGACGTTGGCCACTGCACCCCAGCGCGATGGCAGCATGCAATTTGAGGCTTATGTAGGTTCGAACAAAGACCCGGTGGCCGCACAGTGGCGCCTGGCAGTGGGGACGGGGCAAATCGACCCTGACACCGGCCTGTACGTGCCCGCGCAGAGTGGGCCGCAATCCCCCGGCATTGTGGTGATTGCCTCCCATGAATCAGAGGGGTACGGGCTCTTTGAAGGGCACCTGGTCATGCCCTCGCAGCCCAGCCGCTTTACTGGCTTGTGCCAACAGATGCTGGCATCGAAGACGCGCTCGGTATGACCCACTCGCGTTCACTGACAGGAGAATGACATGTCAAACCCCATTTCCTATGTGTTGCAGCGGATGGACAAGCACAACATCACAGAAGGTTGGGGTGCCGTTGCGGCGTTCAGCCGCGCGCGCCTTAACGACGTGCTGCTCGAGCAATACAAACAGCGTTTTAGTGCGTTGAGTTTCGTTCCGCTGTTCAATGCAGATGTCGACCATGAAGACCATATCCGCACACGAAGTGTGTTGCGCAAGATCGAATTTGGCCCGCCGCTGCTTTCATTTGCCAATGCGTCGCTGGAGAACTCCACAGCACAGCTGACCTTCCCTATCCTGGCCGGGGTCTACAGGCGTCAATCGCCATTGGCAGAGAACCTGCAGACGCGCTTCATCATCGATGCGTCCATGGGTTATTCGCTGGTGATGAACGTCGACCTCAAGCTGGTGACCGGCGAGATCGACCGGCGCGGGAGGGTCTCGCTAGACCTGGCGGAGGCGTCCAGTTTCAGCTGCAACCTGGGGGGTGAAGACGAGCACCTCAATGGCCTGATCACTGCCGCCATGCAGGATTGGTTCAAACGGTTACCCGCGCACCAAGGCCAGTTCGAACTGGGCATGATTGACTTCTCAGGCTACTCGGCTTTGTCGCCCGTCAACTTCACTATCCTGACTCAGCCGGCGCCAGGCGCCAACGTCTTGGGGGCGGACAATTATGGCGACGGTGCGGTACTCACCTTCATTCAGTTGCGGGCAAATACGCAGCCAGGCCAGATACCAAAGTTGTTTCCCTACCTGATTCCCGATGACCTGGACGAAGACGGAAGCGAGCTTTATTCGGCAACCATCGTTGTGGACAAAGCCCTGCTAGGCCATGTGCGTGACGACAACCTGGATGTTCTGGCATCGATACTGTTCGGGACGTTGCACAAGTTCGAGGAGCGCGAACGGCATACCCCGCACGACCTCGCAGTATTTGGCAATATTGTCGCTGTACCCCCGTTATATACCATCGACTCGCCCACCACTACCGTGCCTGCGGGCGGATCAGTCAAGTTTACCCTGCGCGATCAGGCTGGGGAGGAGGTGCAAGCCAGCCAATGGTATGCCCGCAGCCGCCAGAGCCATTTGGCGGTGGGCGATGGTGAAATCGGCCCTGATGGTTTCTACCAGGCTGTTGGGCTTGAGGATATTGGCCATCACAGCCTGACAATCTTGATTACAGCCGAGCTTGATTCTGACGATGGTAAGAAAACGCATCGCGTGACCACCCAACTGATCGTGCAGTTCGAGCAGGTGCAGATCGCGCCGCGGGTGGGTGTGTTTGCAGCGCGCACGCCGATTGCACTGAGCGCGGCCATGCCGGGGGGCAATATCGAGTGGTCGCTGCTCGGAGAGCCGCGCGGTCAGCTTGCGCAGACCAACGGCCACCGAAATTCCTATACCGCCGAAAAGGCCGCCAGCCGGCGCCAGCTGACTGTCCAGCAAGTGCAAGCCACAGGCAGCCAGCAGCGTATGTCGACACTGGTCATGCTCAATGGTTTGCAATCGATGGTCATCGACCCTGTACGTGCAACCGGCCTGAAGCCAGGTGAGGTCGTGCCGCTGATAGAGCGAGACCCGGAATTACTGCCAGACGCACGTCGGCGCTGGAAACTGATCGGCCCGGGTACCCTGGATGGCGAAGGTAACTATATCGCCCCTTCAGGTGAAGAACAGGGCGCCAGTGTCGTGACCTGCGAGTTGGTGGAGAATGGCGTGGTGCTGGCGTCAGGCTACAGCTTGCTCGAATTTGGCGAAGCGCAATTGGTGGAAGAAGGCTCCTGGGTCAGGTTGACGAGCTATACCATCACCGTACCGGGAGGGACCGAGCAAGGTGCCAAGGGCGAACTGCTGAGGAACGGGTTCCAGTCTTTACGGCTGCAGGTAGTTATCGAAACCGAGCCTGTGGATGGCCAATACTACAAATTGACTGAAGACGAACGCGCCACCATCGGCTTGACCATCAAGCAAGATAAACAGGAAGTGGCTTCGCTGCCTGATCACAACAACCCCAGTGGCGGCTTGGATGCAGCTGACAAGAGGGAATGGGGTACCCGTCGCGTGGCTAACCGTTTTGATTTGGTGTATTCGCAATTGGCCGAGGCACTTCCTGCCAGAAACGAAGAGACGACAACCCGGCAGGATCTCTACCTTCATACCAAGGCGAGGGCGGGGCAGGCCACCACCTTCTACAGCATGTTCATGGCCGACACGGGGGGGACCTATAAATCCGATGATAACAGCGGCAGCGTGGGGGCCACGATTGAAGTAACGCCAAAATTACCTCCTGACTTCGGGGAACAACACTATTCTTGGACGCGCGTGCGCGTAGAAGGCAGTACGGGTCTCCCTAACGAACCCGGTGACCCGGCGTTCGATTATAATTTGGTTACGCAGGATTACTGGATACTCAAGTTGATTAACAGCCGCTTCGAAACCATCGAGTTTCTGGCGCGTAACGAATCAGACCCCCATATCAGCACTTCCATGATTCGTTGGGAGTCCCAAAACAAAAACGAGGTAATGTTAAGTTTTACCGGTTCTATCTTCCGGGACAGCGAAGCCAAGGACGCCGATAAATGGAAGTCGGGGGTGCCTAATAGCGTCCCGATCGACTTTGATGAGAACTTGTCAAAGCTCATGTCCGGCCGAGAGGAACTGAAAAGCACGGTATTTGACGATGCTTTTGAACAGGGCACTTTGGTAATCACTAATCATCGGGTGATGGATTTCCTCTACGTCGGGGGAGAGAACGCTACGCGTGATCAGCTTTCGAGATCCATAGTGGTTTTGCTACGGGATCGACAGGGTAATGCCCATTATCGGCGCTTCGCCTACAGAGGCGCCACTACGCTCGGTCATCGAAACTACATCGAACATACTTTGTTCACACCAGTTTAAGCGGATGGGCCACCTGTTGCGCGGGCGGCCTGTTCAATATATAGAAAGGAGTGAAATCATGAGATTCTGCCAGTCTGCGTGGCGTGTCGTTATGCTCTCAGCTTTGCTTTCAGTGGCCGCAGGTGTTTATGCACTTGACAAGCCTTCTGAGACGAAAGGCACGGCACAACTGTATTTAGCGGGAGGTAAGGATGAGCCTGATTCTGGAAATACCTGCTCAATCGAAATCAAACCGGATGGACCTCATGAATATGATTTTCCGGATGAGGGTTGTAAAAACGACGATATGTATTGGTATCGAATCGAGAACGCCCCGTCGGGTACATTGATTACACTGTACTCCGAGGCTGATTGCCGCAATGAAAAGTCGTGGTGGTTCAAAATTAGAACATATATACAGCCGACAACGACCACATGGCGAAAGATTGCAGATTTGGCGCCGGCCCCAGTAAATTCTATTATTACGGCCGGTATTCTTCTTGATTTAAAGAAGTATGAAGATGATCAACAAGTGGGCGGTAAACTCTCTTGCGTCAAAATCGACCTCTAATCCCGAGCTACTCCAAGGAGAACGATGATGTCCGATGAACGTTCGGTGCATTCCAACGCCTTCAATTTCATGAGCCACTTGACGGGCGGCGTCGATTCACGCACAGGCTTGTACACTTTCACCGCCAAGCTTCGCAGCATTTCGGGCAACGACCAGTCGGGGCCCGAGTTTGACGTGACGTTGCGCTATAGCCCGCTCAGTCTTGCCGACAGTGGTTTTGGTACAGGCTGGAACCTGCGCACCACCGAATTCGACCCTGCCCAGAACCGCCGGATCATTTCCCTGGCCAATGGCGAAACGTTCAAAGCCGATGGCCGTGCCGGCACTACCAACCAGTTGACGATGTCCGAGAAAAAGATCGACACGTTCCACCTTTATGAGGACGCTGAAGACCGCTGGCGGGTGGTGCACCGCTCCGGCGTGGTGGAAGTGCTCGAGCTAAAAGGTTCGAGCCCGAACGTCAGGGCAGTGCCGACCCGCATCTTCAGTCGCCAGGGCCATTGGCTGAACCTGGAATACGGCACTCATAACGGCTTCCCGATGTTGACCAAGATTACCGACATGCGCAATGACACGTTGTTGGAAGTCGTTCGCAATGACAACGTGCAGTTGACGATGCCAACAGATACGGGTATCGCCACCTATACTCTGGTGCTGGGTACCGGCAACCGGGTGGACCGCATCGAGCTGCCCATCGACAACCCGGAGGGCGGCGCCGGGCTGCGCACTGTAAAACCGCCGAGGTGGCACTTTACGTATAGCCGCATCAGAAATATCGATTGCATCAGCACGGTCTACACCCCTTCGGACGGTAAGGATGAACTCACTTATGGTGATGGCGGCCACCAGTTCCCGATCGGTTCGGGCCTGGACCCGTTGCCTCGGGTAACCCGGCATGTGCAGCACCCAGGCCATGAGCAACCCTCGATCGACACGCGTTATACCTATTCCAGCAACGGTTACAATTTCCTGGGTGGCAATGCACCGCTGACCTGGGTAAACGATGGCCTGGACAATCTGTTCCGCCAGGTCATCGACTATGACTATGCCACCACAGAGACACTCTGGGTTGATGATAAGCCCGTACGCAGCACCGTCCGCGAGTTCAACAAGTTCCACCTGCTTACCAGGGAAACGACCTATGTAGGCGAGGCGCTGAATGCCGACGAAACCGAAGTTATCGGCAACCAGATCAAGGAAGTCCAGACGGGGTATAACCTCAAGCCTGGCGCCCTGTTCAAGGAGCAGCCCAAGTATTGTCAATTGGTCCACAGCATCGATACGTCCTGGTGGTTGAAGGACGACCCGTCCGCCAGGTTCAGGCTGGCGGAAGCCAGCACCTACGACGATCACGGCAACCTGAAGACGCATAGGGCCGTCACTGGTATTGAAGAGACTTACACTTGGTATGAGGCAGAAGAGCCGGGCTTCCCAGGCCATGCAGAAGGCTTCGTTACCTACCTTAAAGAAAAAATCCAGAAGCCGGCAGCCGGCTATCCCGGCAGTGCTCCGGTACGCACCACGCATTACACCTATCAGCAGTTGCCAACGCTGACCAGTGCCCAACCGCATACCCAGCAGCAGGACTGGCTGGAAGTGCAGGTGGAAACCTATACCAGTGGCAATGAAACAAAAGCTACACACCATGCTTTTGAGCAGGCTAAGGATGAAACGGGCAATGAGGCTGATAAACCATTGCAACATGGCCGCCTCAAGAGCCAGCAAACGCGCTACCCGAACCCGAAAAAGGGTGAACCGAACGAACCGGACACGCTCGACACCCTGATGGCGCACACTTACACCTTCGAAACACTCAGCTGGGATGCTGCCAGGGGTCGGGGCCCCTTGGTCAAGGGGACCATGAAAGTGCTGCAGGACAAGCAGCTACTGACCGGCTACGACGGCACCAGCAAGGAAATCAGAGTACAGCGCTCCCTGGCATCGGGAGAAACGGTGCTCAGCCGTGATGAAACCAATACGGAAATCATGACCGTATGGGACGCACTTCTGCGCGTCGAGCGGGAGATCGTCAGCCCGGGCAAGGAAGAAGAGGCATTTAAACGCTACGAATACCAACTGAGCAACGACGAGGGCGTTCAGGCCACCCAGACACAATACGATGTGAAGGGTGTGATGACTGTGGCCTATTTCGATGGTGCTCATCGCACGATCAGGGAAGAACGGGAAGACCCGGACAATGGTCTGCCCAAAGGAAATACCAAACCCATCTACACGGCCCGTTTCGACGCATGGGGCAGGTTGCTGGAAGAGACTGAAATTGACTGGCTCAAGGGCCGTGACCTGCCTTTGAAAAGCCGCTACAAGTACGATGCCTGGGGTGAGCAATTATGTGTCATCGGCCCTGATGGCGTCGGCGAGTTCGCGCAAACCAACCCGATCGGCGATGGAGAAACCGGCCCGATCAAACGCGAGTGGCGGCAGAAGGTGCTGGACGATGAGGGGAACGAACTGGAAAACGGCGCCAAGACCGGGGTCACTGAAACCCAGCTGAACCGCTTTGAGTTGCCTGTGCAGGTTCGACGGTGGGTGAAGGAGAAGCCGACTGATGAACAGGAAACCGTACTCAAGAGCGAAACGCTGACCCAATACGATGGATTGGGTCGCAAACATCAGGAAGAGTCAGGGCTGGGTAACGCGGAGCAAAAGCAGAGAGAAAAATTCACCTACGATGGTTTCGATCGCCTGCTGGCTCATGAACTACGTAAGGATGAGGTTGTTTACAGAACCTTTGCGGCACACACCGACAAGGATTTACCCATCACCATTCGGGTGAATGACCTTGAGCTGCTGGGTGAGCAACACTTCAACGGCCTGGACCTGATGGATTGGTCGAAAACCGGTGGCCGTTTACAGGAATATGAATACAAGACGGGTGAGCTCAAACCCAACAAGGTAAGCACGCCATTGGGTGTTATCGAATACGATTATCGTCCCTACCTCACAGAAGAACCTGTGCTACGAAGACTGGGGGGCAAAGAAGCCAATTATGTATTCGACAAGCAGAACGCACGCCTGGAAAGCTGTGTCGAGGCCCAAGGGCAATCGATTTCGCGCACGTACTACAGCACGGGTGAAGTACGCGTTGAAACGCGTGGTAATTACGACATGGAGTATGGCTACAGCTACAGGGGGCGAATCGAATCGTACCGGGATGTGCTGAACCAGACCCAGATCAATGAATACGATAATGTGGGTCGACTTGATACCACCACGCTGGGAGACCTGTCGAGCCAATTCGCATACGACGAGCTAGGGCGTACAGCGAGCTATGCAACCACCGATGCATCAAGCGAACCGGTCAATACGCTTAAAACGACGTTGGAATATGATGATCTGGAGCGCGAGCGTTCGCGAACGTTCACCTTCAGCCAAGGGCCCGAGCAAGTACTGACCCAGGAATATGACGAATTTGACCGCATCATTGAGCGCGTTCTTGCAGAAGGCCCTGCGACACCGCCCACCGTATTGCGGAAAGAAACGTACAGGTATGATTTGCGCGGTCGGCTGGTCGATTATAACTGCGAGGGCGACCTGTGCCCAATTGACCCTCATGGCAAGAAGATAGCCCGCCAGGTGTTTGGCTTTGACGCGGTGGATAACATTCGTCAGGTGGTGACGCAATATGACGGCGGTGGGCGTAATCTGGCGATCTACCATTTCAAAAACCCTGCGGATCCTGCTCAGCTTTCAGGCATTGAAAACAGAGTCGACGATCTTGAGCCCACCTATACAGAGCTTCATTACGATGAAAATGGCAACCTGACACACGACGAAGCTGGTCGTATTCTGGAATATGATGCGCTCAACCGTCTGATCAAGGTGACAGACCCTGAAAAAGGGGAGTGCCTGTACGGTTATGACCCGCAGAATATTCTGAGTTCGACCGAGAGTGAGGCTTGATACTGCAACCTGAACCTGGATCAATCCGGCGCCCAAGTTCTTAACGGACATTGGGCGCCGTTTTGTCCGCTCGGTTCAACGGTAGCGAAGGGTGAAGTTCAAAGCGCCGAACGCGTCGCCGGCAACGACTGCGCTGGCCTCGTCAGTCTGGTAGAAGCGTGCGCCAAAATTCAGCACGGTGGTGTTTTCCTGGATCGGCTGGAGGTGCTCTTCCCGTTGCAGCGGTAGGGGGGTGCCATCATCTTTCAGCACCTGGATGCCAACCCCTTCCGCCGTGGAGTCAGTGGTGAGCGTGAATACGCCGTCCAGCCCCGGTACGGGGGTCGACCCCTTGGTGGGGTCGAGTTCGATGGTTGCCATGGTCAGTCCCCCCGGGTCTGTCTTGCAGTTGCTCAGGGTAATTGAAAACGGCACGGTCGCTGTTGTGGTGCCTTTGCCGACGAAATGCGATTTGTCCCATGTCTGCAGCTCTACGGGGGTGTCGCTTATCGGGTCGCCGATGAGGGCGCATTGGGTTTGCAACACCTGGGCCTGTAACCGATAGCGCAGTACCAGGCCCAAGCCTGTGGCATCGAAATGCCCGGTGAACAATTCGGTGTCGACCGTATGCTGGCCGGGGGCAATATCCCCCGTTTTGACCAGGGTGACCTCGCTCGTGATACCGCTGAGCTTGAAGCCCCCAAGCTGGTTGTTGGCCTGCATGGTCGACCGCATCGGGATGAAAGGGTTGTGTGGGCCACCCTCTGGCATGAAGAAAGTGGGGACTGCGCCGTTGAAAGGTGCACGTAGCCGGATGCGCGCGCCGACCCCGTCGATGTTGGTTTTCAGGATATAGCCATCGGAGGGCTCACCTTCAACGGGGGGGAGCGGGTCGGGAAATACATCCCTGGCGTTCATGTCGAAACGCCAGAGTACGTCGCCATCGTTGAAGCAGAGCAGTTCCGATCGTGGCATGGACTGGGTATACGAGGACAGGTTGGGTGTGCCGATGGCGCTGCCTGGCTCGGCGTTCGCAGGGACATGCATCACGCCGCTGAGTATGCGGGTTATGGTCATTGGCTGGCTGCCAGTGTTCCAATTGCAGCGGTCGGCGGCGTGGGCTTGATAGCTGCTGAGCAGCGCTATGGGCAGCGCCCAAGGCATGAGGCGTTTCATTCGCGGTTCCTGGTGTTGAGCGGCCGTTCTGGGCACGAGTTGCATGGCGAGAAGGGCGCGGGTGAAGTCATTCACATGTCAGCGATAGCACGCGATAGCCTTGCTGTTGAGCAATGGTCTGCGGGTCCAGCGCGAAGCTGCAGCGGTTTTCGGACGCTTCGCCCCAGCGGGCTTCGAGGCGCTGCAGGCCGTCGGCAACAGACACCATCACGCGGCCTGCCGGGCCGACCATGCCCAACACGTTTTCATTGGCGTCGTGGAGCTGGCTGCCAAAGGGCAAAGGCTGCTGGTCTTTGGTGGCAAGGGTCAGCACCACACGGTTGGCGCGACGGGCCTGGAACTGGGTTTTGATGACTGCGCCGCGGCGAGGTATGGCATTGGCGATGCCATTGCTGATCTCGACCTCCGGGTTCAGCCGGTCGGTGTCGAGCACGAGCTGGTTCAGCCGGTAGGGACGCAAATGGGGAACCAGGGCATAGCCTTTGGTGTTGGTGCGCACGGCGCCGTGGCTCTGTAACCCCACGTCAGCGGTATCGGGGACATGCAACAGACCAATGGTTTCGCCCAGGTAGGGCCCGAATTCCAAACCATCAGCGTGCAGCAATGCCGCGCCACTCATGTTCAGCGACAGGCTGCTGTAGTCATCCGATACTGACAGGCCGGCGCCGAGGGTTGCCTGAGGTGCCTGGTAGGCCACGGACAGGCCGGCGCTTTGTTGCCGCTGTTCGCTGGATGCGACTGTGGCATTGTAGCTTACGCGGTCCACTTGGCCGTTCAACGCTGCCCGCTGCGAAGTACCGTGGGCAGAGTTTTGCAAGTCGAGGCTTAAACTGCTGCTGCGGCCGAACTCCAGCGGCAGCGATATGCTCAGGCCGAACTGACGGTCACTGCCCGAACTGTTTTGCGTCAGTGATTGCGACCCGTAGAGGTTGTAGCTGACGCCGTTGTGCGAGGTGTTGAAATTGAGCTGGAACTGACGCTGGCTATCGCTGCGTTGCCAGTAATCCTGCTGCGAAAGCGTAAGGCTGAGTGTGCTGCGCTCGCCCACACGCTGGTTGATCGAGCCCTCTATTCGGCTACGCCGGCTGCCCAGGAACAATCGGTCGCTGCTGCGCTGGCTGACCCACTCGTCGAAGTCTCGATAGCCTTGGGTGGAATAGCGGTACCCGGCAAAGCGCAAGTGTGTGCCGTTGTTGAAGGCTTTGCTGTATCTGGCACCATAGCTCATGCCTTGCAGGGAACGATGTTCCATGGGGGCGATATCGCTGCGTGCATGGGTGATATCGAAGGAAAGCGCCCCGATTGCCCCCAGGTCCCGGGCGATGCCGATGGCGCCGGCGGTGTAGCCTTGGCTGGCCATCAAGCCGCCATACAGGGTGGCATTCCAGACCATGCCCAATGCCATTGTTCCTTGCCACAGCAGCGGGTCATCATGGCTTTGGGCCGGGTTGTAGCGGCCCAGCGTGGTGCTGTAGCGCCAGACCCCGGGACGAAGCAGGTTGGTAATGCTGGCATAGGGCTGGATGAACCGCCGCACCTGGCCATCGGCTTCGGTCAGTACCACCTCCAGCTCGCCCGTGGCGCCCACGTTCAGGTCGTCGATAGCGTACGGGCCAGGGCTGACATACGTTGAGTAGATCGGGTAGCCGTTCTGCCACACTTCGAGTTTGGCGCGCGATTGCGCCACGCCGCGCAGGGTGGGGGCATAACTGCGCACCGCGTCAGGCAGCATGTCGAAATCGGAGGCAAGCCGCACGCCGGTGACTGGCACGCTGCGGAATATGTCGCTGCTGGTGAAGGTTTCGCCCAGCGTGATGTTGCCCCAACTGCCTGGCAGGTCGTGCTGGGCGTAGGTGTAGGAACGGTCCCAGGTTTGCCGGCCCTGCTCGTCGCGGCGCCAGGACTGGTTGCTGCGCAAACGCCAGCCGGCAAGGTTGATGCCGCTGTTCAGGAACAAATCCTGGCTGTTCTGGCTGCCGCGTCCGCGGCTTTGGCTTTGCTGCGTGGCCGCCTGGTAACTGACGAAGGCGGCCGGTATGCCATCTTCCCAGCGCGCCGGGTCTACCTGGCCTGCCATATCGCGCTGCAGTGCGATTTGCGGTATGGAAATAGCCAGTTGCAATAGGCTGGCATCGAAGTCGACGCGTGCGCCCGGCACCAGCCTGGGCAGGTCGAGGCAGGCGTTTTCAAGTGTGGTGGGGTCAGAAATGGCATCCAGTCGCAGCCCCAGTTCGGCCATCAGGCCGGGGGGCAGGCACGGCTGCAATTGCCCATCCCCAGCTGGCGGCTCGAACACAAGTTCATGCACGCCGGCGGGGCTCAGGTTGACCAGCACTTGCACGGGATAGCGCCCGGGCGGCAACTCTTGCTGTTCGGACAGCGCGTGCAGGGCCTGAGCGGCGTTCGTCCTGGGCTGCCCAGGGGACAGGTACAGAAAGCTTGCCTCGAACTCGGCGCCTACCGGTGGTGTGGGTGTTGCCAGCACCTTGCCGGACGCCAGGCAGAGAACCATTGGGCAAACGTGGCGCAGGCGAATACGCCTGCACCCGTGGGGTTGCAGGATCATTGTGGTTCCTTCAGGAGTAGCCGGAGGTCAGGGGGTGTCGTGCACCGGAAGCGTCAGCGGTTTGCTGATGCCGCCGTAGTCATTGATCACCGCTACGATGGCCTGCAAGCCAGGGCCTTCCAGACTGGGTGGCAGCAGGTAGCTGAGCTCGGACATGGGGGGCACCATGTCTACACCCGGCAGGGCTTCCTGTTGCTTGCCCTTGACCAGGTCCAGCCGGTTGAAGGTGTAGTGATAGGGCGTGGGGTTGTGCAAAGTCAGGTGTGGGCGGCCGTCGCGCAGGGTTCTGACCAGGCGTAGCTCCTTGAGCCTGTGCACCGGATTACCTTGAACCTGCGTCGGGCGGTAGAACAATTTAATCCGCGTGCGCAGGGCAATGTTCAGGGTGTTCTGTTTACCGTCGATGGCCTGGGGAATTTCTTGCAGGTTGAAAAAGAACAACGATTCGCGGTCCTGGGGCAGGTCGTTTGGCAGGCCGCTGATCTGAACCGACTGGTCCTTGCCTGCAGCCAGCCTGAACAAGGCCGGGGCGGTCATGAGCGGTACGGCCGTGGTGGTGTCATCGGCCTGGGTATTGACCCAGGTCTGGGCGGCGAAGGGGCGTTGGCTGGGGTTGGCAACTACCACCGAAGCGCTGCGCTGACTGCTTTCGTAGATGATGCGCGTGCTGCTGATGGTAAGGGCGGCCTGGGCGCTGTTCAGCAAGCTGGCCAGAAGCAGCAGGCAACCGCCCAGCATCGTCGAAGTGCGGGTGACGGGGAGCATGGAAAATGACCGATTTTGAGTGACAGTGGGATCCAGGTGCGCGAAGGCACCTGGCAGGGCATCAAGGCAGCGTGATACTGAAGTTCACATCTGCGTTGGCATCACCATCGGTCACTGTGCCGGTCTTCAAGTACGAAGCGTAGAACTTGAGGTCCGTTACGCCTGTGGATGCAATGTCGTAGTCCTTGGATGGCGTTCGCGGAGCGATATTTGTGAACGTATCATCCTTGATGGTCAACGCCAGGCCCTGCGCTAATCCACCGCCGCTGCGAATGGCATAGTGAGCATTTCCCGGGCCTGCATCGCCGTGGTGAGAGTTGAATGTGACTTGGCTTTTGTAAGGATTTGGAATATTGCAGCTGCCTACATCTGCATCAACGCGTAACGCGAATGGGATGTCGGGGGTGACGGTGTTGGTGTCGAAGTATTTGACCGCGTAGTTTCCAAGCTCAACGGCGCCAATTGCGCCCGAGCCCGGTATGACAATCTCGATCGGGCAAGTACCGCCGCCGTTGATATGCCCTTTGAAAAGGATTTGGCCCCTTTCATCGGCAAAAGCCGTGGTACTTGCCAGGCCCAAGGCTAGCGTCATGAAGATCTTGTTCATGGTTCAATCCGTACGTTGATAGGTTGGCTGGCTGCGTGAAAGGCACGCAGCGTCTCAGGGTTGCCAGGGCATCCTTGAAACGAGCGACAGCGTACGGGCGGGGGGGCGAAGCGGATGTAGGGCGGAGTGCGACCAGCGTGTTGAAATGTCGACAAGCACCCGGCTAGAGCGCCGGGTGCATGGAAAGATCAGTGACGGGAGGCTGGGCCGGTTGGGCTCAATAGCTGTTTTTCAGCATGCCAGTCGAAGGGTTCGTCATTCTGCTCTGCCTCGTAGCGGCGCTCCTCCAGTTGCTGGTAAACGGACAGTTCTTCATCGGGCATGTAGTGCAGGCAGTCGCCCCCGAAGAACCACAGCAGGTCCCGTGGCACCAAGTGGGCGATTTGCGGGTAGCGCTGAATCACCTGGCATATCAGGTCCTGGCCCAGGTATTGGCTTTCCAGTGGGTTTTGCGGCAGCAGGGTCAGCAGTTCGTCGAAGCGTTCGAGGAACAGGGCGTGGCTTTCCTCCGGCACCTGCTCGGCTTCACCCAGGGCCACCAATATGGTGCGCAGGTGGTTCAGCAGTTGCAGGTGATATTCCAGGTGGGGGTTAGCCATTGGGGTGGTCCTCGAGGTGGTTGAAACGGGGCGCGGAGTATACGCCGGTTGGGGAAGGGGCCGCAAAACGGCCCCTGTTTCAGCGTATCTTGCCTTGCTCCGGCAGCAGCTGTGCCTTGTCGAAGGCATCCACGTCGATCACCGCACGGCGCGCTTGCTCGGCTGCATGCAGGCGTTGCGCCTGATCAGGCTGAAGTACACCACTGTCGACTGCCGCATCGATCACCGACTGCCCGGGCGCCGGTCGTACCTTGCCTTCCTTGATTGCCTGATGCAGCGCGTTGTGCAGCGGCGTCGACGCCTCCAGCAGGTCGCAGGCCCGTTGCAGGGCTGCCACCGGGTCGCCGTCGGCTTGCGGCCTGAAGCAACCGGCAAGCAGCTCTTCCAGCGCAGGGTCGCCTTTGCTGCGTCCGATCAGCGCTGCTACCTCGGCGTCCAGTTCATCGCTCGGCCCGGTGTGACGGCGGCCGAAGGGGAACACCAGCACCCGTAGCGCGCAGCCGACGAAGCGGTTGGGGAAGTTGTCGAGCAACCGGTCCAGGGCGTGCTCCGCCTGGCCCAGGCTTTCTTCCATGGCCCAGCGCAGCAGGGGCTGCATGTGCTCGGGCGAACCGAGATCGTGGTAGCGCTTGAGTGCGGCACTGGACAGGTACAGGTAGCTGAGTACATCGCCCAGCCGCGCACTCAGGCGCTCCCGGCGCTTGAGCGCCCCGCCCAGCAGCATCATCGACAGGTCGGCCAGCAGGGCAAAGGCGGCGGCCTGGCGGTTGAGGGCCCGGAAGTAGCCTTGGCTCAGCGTGTCCCCCGGTACTTTCTCGAAAAGCCCCAGCCCCAGGTTGAACACCAAAGTGCTGGCCGCATTGCCGGCGGCGAACAGGATGTGTTTCATCAGCAGGTCATCGAATTCCTGAAGCGCCTGATCGTGGTCTTCACGCCCGGCCAATGCCATTTCCTTGAGCACGAACGGATGGCAGCGAATGGCGCCCTGGCCGAAGATCATCAGGTTGCGCGAAAGGATGTTGGCGCCTTCGACCGTGATGAAGATCGGCGCCCCTTGCCAGTTGCGGCCCAGGTAGTTGTTCGGGCCCATGATGATGCCCTTGCCACCGTGCACGTCCATGGCGTGCTGGATGCATTCGCGGCCACGCTCGGTGAGGTGGTACTTGAGTATCGCCGACAGCACCGAGGGTTTCTCGCCCAGGTCCACGGCCTTGGCGGTCAGCAGGCGGGCACTGTCCATCAGCCAGGCGTTGCCACCGATGCGTGCCAGTGATTCCTGGATACCTTCGAAGGCTGCCAGTGGCACGTTGAACTGCTCGCGGATATTGGCGTACTGGCCGGTCACCAGGCTGGTGTACTTGGCGGCCCCTGTACCCACGGCAGGCAGTGAGATGGAGCGACCTACCGACAGGCAGTTCATCAGCATCATCCAGCCTTTGCCGAGCATGGCTTGGCCGCCAATGAGGAAGTCCAGGGGGACGAACACGTCCTTGCCGCTGTTGGGGCCATTCATGAACGCGGCGCCCAGTGGCAGGTGGCGTTTACCGATTTCCACCCCGGGGGTATCGGTGGGGATCAGTGCCAGGCTGATGCCTAGTTCTTCCTCATCGCCCAGCAGGTGGTCCGGGTCGTAGGCCTTGAATGCCAGGCCCAGCAGGGTGGCGACTGGGCCGAGGGTGATGTAGCGCTTTTCCCAGTTCAGGCGCAGGCCGATCACTTCTTCGCCTTGCCACTGGCCTTTGCAGATGATGCCGGTGTCGGGCATGGCGCCAGCGTCGGAGCCGGCCAGTGGGCCGGTGAGAGCGAAGCAGGGGATTTCCTCGCCTCGGGCCAGGCGCGGCAGGTAGTGATTGCGTTGTTCGTCGGTGCCGTAGTGCAGCAGCAGTTCGGCAGGGCCCAGGGAGTTGGGCACCATCACTGTGGAGGCCAGGTCACCGCTGCGGGTGGCCAGCTTCATCGCCACCTGGGAGTGGGCGTAGGCGGAGAAGCCCTTGCCGCCGTATTCCTTGGGGATGATCAAGGCGAAAAAGCCATGCTGCTTGATATGTGCCCAGGCTTCGGGCGGCAGGTCCAGGTCCTGGCCGATCTGCCAGTCGCTGACCATGGCGCACAGCGCTTCGGTAGGGCCATCGATGAAGGCTTGCTCTTCTTCAGTCAGCTTTGGTGCCGGGTAGGCCAGCAAAGTCCGCCAGTCGGGGCGGCCACTGAACAGTTCGCCGTCCCACCACACGGTGCCGGCGTCGATGGCTTCGCGCTCGGTCTGCGACATGGGTGGCAGAGTGCGCTGGAACCAGCGGAATACCGGGGCGGTAAAGACTTTGCGTCGCCACTGCGGGAGCGCAACCAGGGCGATCTTCAGGGCCAGCACCACCCAGATCAGCGCCAGCAGCCAGCCGGGGGCACTGCTGAAAATGCCCATCAACAGCACATAGGCCGCCACGATGCCGAGAATCTGCAAGGGCGCCAGGCGCCGGTGCGTGAGGTACGCCGCGCCGATCACCAGCACCACCAACCACAACAGCAACATAATCGGTCCTCCTTGGAACCAAGGGCTTGAGCCATTCCAGACAGCTTAGACGCAATGCTGTGAACGGCATGTTCAGAACAGTGACAGGGTGTGGCGGGGGGAGTTTCAGTTCATTTGTTCGCTTGTACCGGCCTCTTCGCGGGTAAACCCGCTCCTACGACGGTGTGGCGAGCCCCCGATCGATGTGGGAGCGGGCTTGCCCGCGAATGCGATGGTGCTGCGACGGTGAATGATCTGGGATATTGGCTGGCAGGTCCGGCCCTTTCGCGGGTGAACCCGCTCCTACGACGGTATGTGGCAACATTACAGAGCGATGTAGGGGCGGCTTGCCCGCGAAGAGGCCCGTACAGGCGGCGAAGGTCTGGAGTAGACTGTGCCACCTCCGCACTCAAAAGGATGTTGCCATGCTGAAGATCTGGGGCCGCAAGAATTCGAGCAATGTGCGCAAGGCGCTGTGGATCGCCCACGAGCTGGGCCTGGACTTCGAATCCATCGACGCCGGCGGCGCCTTCGGCGTGGTCAACGAGCCGCACTACCGCGCCCGCAACCCCAACGGCCTGGTGCCGATGCTCGAAGACGGCGACCTGACCTTGTGGGAATCCAACACCATCGTCCGCTACCTGTGCGCGGAGTACGGTACGGAGCAGGGCTGGTATCTGGCAGACCCACGCCAGCGCGCCCTGGCCGACAAATGGATGGACTGGACCACATCGTCCTTCGCTACCCCATTCCGGCCCCTGTTCTGGGGCCTGCTGCGCACGCCGGAAGACCAGCGCGACTGGGTGGCGATCAACGCCGCGCACAAGCAGTGCGCGCAATTGCTGGCCATTGCCGACGAAACCCTGGCCAGTCAGCCATACCTGTCCGGTGACCAGATCGGCATGGGCGACATCCCACTGGGTAGCTTCATCTATGCCTGGTTCGAACTGCCCATCGAGCGCCCGGACATGTACCACCTTCAAGCCTGGTATGAACGCCTGAAGCAACGCCCGGCCTACCAGGCCGCCGTGATGACCGCGCTCACTTGAACCCGCTTCGATAGTCATTATCAATAGATGTGACTGTACTTGTGCAGCCTGGCCTTGCACCATGGCTGCACTCACTGCGCCAGTGACTTTACCTGGCGTGTCCTGCACCTTTTTCTTCGGTAAGTGACCCGCTATGAGTTCCGCCCTGTCCATCCGACAGCTGACCAAGACCTACGGCAATGGCTTTCAGGCCCTCAAAGGCATCGACCTTGATGTTGCCGAAGGCGACTTCTTCGCCTTGCTCGGCCCCAACGGCGCCGGCAAATCCACCACCATTGGCATTCTCTCGACCCTGGTGAACAAGACCAGCGGCACAGTGAACGTGTTCGGTCACGACCTGGACCGCGAGCCCTCCGCGCTCAAGCGTTGCCTGGGCGTGGTGCCGCAAGAGTTCAACTTCAACCAGTTCGAAAAGACCTTCGACATCGTCGTGACCCAGGCCGGGTACTACGGCATCCCGCCCAAGCTGGCCAAGGAGCGCGCCGAGCAGTACCTGACCCAGCTGGGCCTGTGGGACAAACGTGATGTGCAGTCGCGTTCGTTGTCCGGCGGCATGAAGCGGCGCCTGATGATTGCCCGCGCATTGATCCACGAACCGCGCCTGCTGATCCTGGACGAACCCACCGCCGGGGTGGATATCGAGCTGCGCCGCTCGATGTGGAGCTTCCTCACCGAGCTGAACCAGAAGGGCATCACCATCATCCTCACCACCCACTACCTGGAAGAGGCTGAGCAGCTGTGCCGTAACATCGGCATCATCGACCATGGCACCATCGTCGAGAACACCAGCATGCGCCAGTTGCTGGGCAAGCTGCATGTCGAAACCTTCGTGCTCGACCTCAAGCAGGACCTGGCCGCCGCGCCGGTACTGCAGGGCTACCCGTGCCGACTGCTGACCCCGCATACCCTGGAAGTGCAGGTGGAGAAGGACATCGGCATCACCGCACTGTTCGGCCAGCTGGCGCTGCAGAACATCGAGGTACAGAGCCTGCGCAACAAGACCAACCGACTCGAGGAGCTGTTCGTGTCCCTGGTGGAAAAAAACCTGTCGAAGGTGGCCGTATGAGTGTGGAACTGCGCACCAACTGGGTCGCCCTGAACACCATCGTCTACCGCGAAGTGCGGCGCTTCCTGCGCATCTGGCCGCAGACGTTGCTGCCGCCAGCGATCACCATGGTCCTGTACTTCGTCATCTTCGGTAACCTGATTGGCCGGCAGATCGGCGACATGGGTGGCTTCACCTACATGCAGTACATCGTGCCGGGGCTGATCATGATGTCGGTGATCACCAACTCCTACGGCAACGTGGTGTCGAGCTTTTTCGGCAGCAAGTTCCAGCGCTCGATCGAAGAACTGATGGTGTCGCCGGTGTCGCCGCACACCATTCTCGTCGGCTATGTGCTGGGTGGGGTGCTGCGTGGTTTGGCGGTGGGTGTGATCGTGACCATCCTGTCGATGTTCTTCACCGACCTGCAGGTGCACCACCTGGGCGTGACCGTGGTGGTGGTGCTGCTGACAGCCACCATCTTTTCGCTGCTTGGCTTCGTCAACGCAGTGTTCGCGCGCAACTTCGACGACATCTCGATCATCCCGACCTTCGTGCTGACGCCGCTGACCTACCTGGGCGGCGTGTTCTACTCGATCAACCTGCTGCCGCCGTTCTGGCAGACCGTGTCGTTAGCCAACCCGGTGCTGCACATGGTCAACTCGTTCCGCTACGGCATTCTAGGGGTGTCGGATATCAGCATTGGCACGGCGATCACCTTCATGCTGGTGGCCACTGCGGTGCTCTACGTTGTTTGCGTTCGCTTGCTGGTCAGCGGCCGCGGCATGCGTGCCTGAAGCCCTGCACCGGCATTGGCGACGACGCCACTGCCGGCCCACCCACCAGCGCCAGTAGAACATGGTGGAGAAGTAGGCAAGGATGCCCAGCACCACGCCGCACACCACCGAGCCGAGCAGGAAGGGTTGCCACAGCGTCGACAGCTGGTCGGTGATCCACTGGAAGGTCAGCTCGTCGGGCAGGGTGCGCGGCGGTACCTGCATCAGCCAGGCACCGGTCATGTAGGTGACGAAGAACACCGGCGGCATGGTCAACGGGTTGGTCAGCCACACCAGGCTGACGGCGACCGGCAGGTTGCCGCGCACCGGGATCGCCAGGGCCGCCGCCAGCAGCATCTGCATCGGGATGGGAATAAGCGCCGCGAACAGGCCCACACCCATGGCTCTGGCCACCGAATGGCGGTTCAGGTGCCAGAGGTTGGGATCGTGCAGCAACTTGCCGAAAAAGCGTAAGGATTTGTGTTCCCGAATGCTGGTCGGGTCCGGCATGTAGCGTTTGAAAAGTCGGCGCGGCATGTAGGCTCCCGGAGCGTTGACCCTGGCAGTATGCCCTTAATCCTGCTCCGACTCGTTTAGAGTTTGTGACAATTGTTGAGCAAGCGTTGCCGGCAATTGGGCTATGCCTCAGGAGGTGATTCGCCTTCTGGAGCTCTACCTCATGCGCACAGGGATGTTTGCGCTCGCGCTCGGGCTGTTGTGCCTGGGCTTTCTGCCCGCATTGCCATCGGTCGGATGGTTGATAACCCTGACAGCCTGCGCTGTCGGCAGCCTGTTTACCCGCGTATGGCCGTTGGGTTGGTTTCTGCTGGGCTTGTGTTGGGCGTGCGGGTCTGCTCAGCAGGCCCTTGATGATCGTCTGGCTGCCGGCCTGGAGGGTCGCACCTTGTGGCTGGAGGGGCGGGTGGCGGGTTTGCCGGCCCGCACTGCACACGGTGTGCGTTTCGAGCTGGAAGCGCCACGCTCGCGGCGGGCCGAACTGCCTCAGCGCCTGCAACTGAGCTGGTTTGACGGCCCGCCGCTGCGGGCGGGCGAGCAGTGGCGGCTGGCCGTGACCTTGCAGCGCCCGGACGGGCTGCTGAACCCGCATGGGCCCGACCGTGAAGCGCAGTTGCTGGCGCGACGGGTGGGCGCGACGGGTACGGTCAAGGCGGGGCAGTTGCTGGCGCCAGTCGCCGGTGGTTGGCGCGATGCACTGCGTCAGCGCTTGCTGATGGTCGAAGCCAATGGCCGACAGGCAGCGCTGGTGGCCCTGGTGCTTGGCGATGGTGCGGGCCTGGCCCGGGAGGACTGGCAGACGTTGCAGGCCACCGGCACGGTGCACCTGCTGGTGATTTCCGGCCAGCACATCGGCCTGGTCGCCGGTTTGCTCTATGGCCTGGTCGCCGGGCTGGCGCGTTGGGGGCTATGGCCGGCAAGGCTACCGTGGTTGCCCTGGGCCTGCGGCCTGGCCATGGCCGCAGCGCTGGCCTACGGGTGGCTGGCTGGCGGTGGGGTGCCAGTGCAGCGGGCCTGCCTGATGCTGGCCGTGGTGTTGCTCTGGCGTCTGCGCTTTCGCCACCTTGGCGCTTTTTTTCCGTTGCTGGTTGCACTGGTCGCCGTGCTTGTCTTCGAGCCACTGGCGGCGTTGCTGCCTGGGTTCTGGCTGTCGTTCGCCGCCGTGGCCACGCTCATCTACTGCTTCAGTGCCCGGTTGGGTGGTTGGCGGCCCTGGCAGGCCTGGACACGAGCGCAATGGGTGATCGCTGTCGGCTTGCTGCCGGTGTTGCTGGCCACGGGCTTGCCGGTGAGCCTCAGTGCGCCGCTGGCCAACCTTGTGGCGGTGCCGTGGGTCAGCCTGGCGGTCTTGCCGTTGGCGTTGCTGGGCACGCTGATGTTGCCGCTGGCGGGCGTTGGCGAGGCGTTGCTCTGGCTGGCAGGTGGCCTGCTGGATGTGCTGTTCCGCGGGCTGGCGCTGGTGGCGCAGCAGCGTCCGGCATGGGTTCCGGCGGCCCTGCCGTTGTGGGCTTGGCTGCTGGTATGTCTGGGTGCGCTGTTGGTTTTACTGCCCCGTGGTGTGCCGCTGCGCGGGTTGGGAGGGGTGATGCTGCTGGCGCTGTGGGTGCCCCGGGAGCCGGTGCCGTTCGGCCAGGTCGAGGTCTGGCAGCTGGATGTCGGCCAGGGGCTGGCGGTGCTCTTGCGTACGCGGCATCACAGCCTGCTCTACGATGCCGGGCCGGCCAGGGGGGAAAGCGACTTGGGGGAACGCGTGGTGTTGCCAACCTTGCGCAAGCTGGGGGTGGGCGGCCTTGACGTGATGGTGATCAGCCATGCACATGCCGATCATGCGGGCGGGGCCGTGGCCATTGCGCGTGGTTTGCCGATCAAGCGGATAATCGGTGGGGAAGCGCTGGTTGATGTTCCGTTGCAGCCTTGTGCCAGTGGCGAGCAATGGGATTGGGATGGCGTGCGTTTTTCGCTGTGGCGCTGGGTGGACGGGCAGAGCAGTAATGACCGTTCCTGTGTGTTGTTGGTCGAGGCGCAGGGCGAGCGCTTGCTGCTGGCGGGGGATATGGAAGCTGCTGCCGAAAGGGCCTGGCTGGCGGACACTGAAATGCCGCGTATCGACTGGCTGCAGGCGCCGCATCATGGCAGCCGCAGCTCGTCCACCGAGGCGTTCGTCCGGGCTACCGCACCGCGCGGGGTATTGATTTCGCGGGGGCGCAACAACAGCTTCGGGCACCCGCACGTGCAGGTGGTCGAACGGTATGGGCGGCATGGGGTGGTGATGCATGATACGGCGGTGGAGGGGGCATTGCGGTTGGTGCTGGGGCGGCATGGGGTAGTCGAGGGGGTTAGGGGGCAGCGGCGGTTCTGGCGGGTTCGAGGGGAGTGAGGCAGAGGCAGGCATCTGCCAGCCCAGACCCCAATTCCCTGACCTCCGGCAGATGAGCCCTCGGCGCGCCTATGGTAGAGTGGCGGCCTTTTTCCGAAGGGGCGTTTATTGTGTGGGAATTGGTCAAGTCCGGTGGTTGGATGATGCTGCCGATCATTCTGAGCTCCATCGCTGCCATGGCTATCGTCGTCGAACGCCTGTGGACCTTGCGCGCCAGTCGCGTCACCCCGCCGCACCTGCTGGGCCAGGTATGGATGTGGATCAAGGACAAGCAACTGACCAGTGACAAGCTCAAGGCCCTGCGTGCCGATTCGCCACTGGGTGAAATCCTCGCGGCGGGCCTGGCCAATTCGCGTCACGGTCGGGAGATCATGAAAGAGTGCATCGAGGAGGCCGCCTCGCGCGTCATCCATGAACTGGAGCGCTACATCAGCACCCTCGGCACCATCGCCGCCATGGCGCCTCTGCTGGGCCTGCTGGGCACCGTGCTGGGCATGATCGACATTTTCAGCGCCTTCATGGGCTCGCAGATGACCGCCAACGCCGCCGTGCTGGCCAGTGGTATCTCCAAGGCCCTGGTCACCACTGCGGCTGGCCTGATGGTCGGTATCCCGGCAGTGTTCTTCCACCGTTTCCTGCTGCGCCGCATCGATGAACTGGTCATCGGCATGGAGCAGGAGGCGATCAAGCTGGTGGAAGTGATCCAGGGTGACCGTGAAGTGGAAGTGGCCGGAGGCAAGGCGTGAAGTTCCGGCGCAATCGCCAGCGGGAGAACGTCGACATCAACCTGGCGTCGCTGATTGACGTGGTGTTCGTCCTGCTGCTGTTCTTCGTGGTTACCACCACCTTCACCCGCGAAACGCAACTTCGCGTCGAGCTGCCCGAAGCTACCAGCGCCGAGCCGGCGCCGGCCGACCCGGGCAAGCTGGTGGAAATCACCATCAGCGCCGAAGGCGTGTATTCGGTGAACAACCACCTGCTACCCAAAAGCGACCTGGCCACCCTGAGCGAGGCCATAGAGCGCGAGTCGGGCGGAGACAACAAGTTGCCGCTGGCCATCAGCGCCGACGGCAAGACCCCGCATCAGGCTGTGGTCACCGCAATGGATGCTGCCGGCAAGCTCGGTTTCAGCCAGTTGCGCATGACCACCGTCGAGGCGGCCCAGGGCACGCCTTGATGGCGTTCGCCGACCGCTTGCTCGCTGCCTGGTATGCCGGGCACCCGGCGCTGGCGCTGCTGCGACCGCTGGAGGCCTTGTATCGCCGCGTGGTCACGCGCAAGCGCGCGCGTTTTCTAAGGGGTGACAGTGCCAGCTACCGGGCACCGGTACCGGTTATTGTGGTGGGCAACATCACCGTCGGTGGCACCGGCAAGACGCCGATGATCCTCTGGCTGATCGAACACTGTCGCCAGCAGGGGCTGAAGGTGGGTGTGGTCAGCCGCGGTTATGGTGCCAAGCCTCCACAGCTGCCCTGGCGGGTGCAGGCCGATCAGGCGGCCGATCAGGCGGGCGACGAGCCGCTGCTGATCTTGCAACGCACCGGCGTGCCACTGATGATCGACCCGGATCGCTCCCGTGCCGTGCAGGCATTGCTGGCCAGCGAACCCCTCGACCTGATCCTGTGCGACGACGGTATGCAGCATTACCGCCTGGCCCGTGACCTGGAACTGGTGCTGATCGACGCTGCCCGCGGCCTGGGCAATGGCCGCTGCCTGCCGGCGGGGCCCTTGCGTGAGCCGGCCGACCGCTTGCGCGAGGCTGACGCGGTGCTGTTCAACGGCGCCAGCGAAGACCGCACCGATGGTTTCGGTTTCCGCCTGCAGCCATCCGCCCTGGTCAACGTGCGCAGTGGCGAGCGCCGTGCGCTCGACCATTTCCCCGCCGGCCAGCGCCTGCATGCGGTGGCCGGTATCGGTAACCCGCAACGTTTCTTCAACACCCTGCTGGGGCTAAACTGGCAGCCGGTGCCGCATCCCTTCGCCGACCATGCGCAGTTCAGTGCCCGGAGCCTGGCTTTCAGCCCGCCACTGCCGCTGGTCATGACCGAGAAGGACGCGGTGAAATGCCGGGCCTTTGCCGCTGACGACTGGTGGTACCTGGCCGTCGAAGCGCAGCCTACGCCGGCTTTCAGCGCCTGGTTCGACAACCAGCTGCAACGCTTGTTGCGCAAACCCTGAGCCCGTTTTCAATTTCCGGCCACCTGGCCTAAAGGAAGCCTCCAATGGACACCAAACTGCTCGATATCCTGGCCTGCCCGATCACCAAGGGCCCGCTCAAGCTGAGCGCCGACAAGACCGAGCTGATCAGCAAAGGCGCTGGCCTGGCCTACCCGATTCGCGACGGTATCCCGGTCATGCTGGAAAGCGAGGCACGCACCCTGACCGACGACGAGCGTCTTGACAAATGAGCCTGGAATTTACGGTAGTAATCCCCGCCCGGCTGCGCTCCACCCGCCTGCCAGGCAAACCGCTGCTGCTGATTGCCGGCAAGCCGATGGTGCAACATGTGTGGGAGCAGGCCCGCAAGAGCGGTGCCAGCCGTGTGGTCATCGCCACCGACGACACCAGCATCCTTGAAGCCTGCCAGGCCTTCGGCGCCGAAGTGCTGATGACCCGTGCCGATCATGAATCGGGCACTGACCGCCTGGCCGAAGTGGCCGCGTACCTCGGCTTGCCGGCTGACGCCATCGTGGTCAACGTGCAGGGCGACGAGCCGCTGATCCCGCCGGTGATCATCGACCAGGTGGCGGCCAACCTGGCTGCGCATCCGGAAGCGGGCATCGCCACCTTGGCCGAGCCTATCCATGAGCCGGAAACCGTGTTCAACCCTAACGCGGTCAAGGTGGTGAGTGACAAGAACGGCCTGGCTCTGACGTTCAGCCGGGCGCCGCTGCCCTGGGCCCGCGATACCTTCGCCAAGGCCCGCGACGTGCTGCCGGAAGGAGTGCCATATCGCCGCCATATTGGCATGTACGCTTACCGTGTCGGCTTCCTGCACGACTTCGTCAGCTGGGGCCCATGCTGGCTCGAGCAGGCTGAAGCGCTGGAGCAGCTGCGTGCCCTGTGGCACGGCGTACGCATTCACATCGAGGACGCCATCGAGGCGCCTGCCGTGGGTGTCGACACCCCTGAGGATCTGGAGCGCGTACGGCGCTTGCTGGAGGCCTGATGCGCGTCCTGTTCGTGTGCCTGGGCAACATCTGCCGCTCGCCCACTGCCGAAGGCGTGCTACGCCATCAATTGCAGGCCGCCGGGCTCGCCGACAAGGTGCAGGTGGCTTCTGCCGGCACCGGCGATTGGCATGTCGGCAAGGCGCCAGACAGCCGCACCTGCAAGGCGGCGCTGGCGCGTGGTTACGACCTGTCGCAGCAACGCGCCCAACAGGTCAAGGCATCGCACTTCGCCGAATACGACCTGGTGTTGGCCATGGATGAGCACAACCTGCGCGATCTGCGGGCCTTGCGCCCGTCCACGGCAGTGGGCGAACTCGACCTGTTCCTGCGCCGCTACGGTGCAGCCCTGGATGAAGTGCCAGACCCGTACTACGGTGGCGCCGACGGCTTCGAGCAGGTGCTGGATCTGGTGGAAGCGGCTTGCCAGGCGCTGGTACTGGAAATCAAGGGGCGTCTATGACAGTGCAGTGGCAGGAGCAGGTATCGCTCAAGCCTTACAATACCTTCGGCATCGACGTGAAGGCGCGCTATTTCAGTCAGGTGCAGGACGACCAGCAGGTGCGCCAGGCATTGGACCAGGCACAGCAAAGGGGCCTGCCGGTACTGGTGATCGGGGGTGGCAGCAACCTGCTGCTGACCCGCGATATCGATGCACTGGTGCTGCACATGGCCAGCCGCGGTCGGCGTGTGCTCAGTGACGATGGCGAGCGTATCGTGGTCGAGGCCGAGGCCGGTGAGCCGTGGCACGCGTTTGTGCAGTGGGCGCTGGCGCAGGGCTATTGCGGGTTGGAGAACCTCAGCCTGATCCCCGGCACCGTCGGTGCTGCGCCGATGCAGAACGTGGGCGCATACGGGGTGGAGATCAAGGACGTATTCGCCGGGCTGACAGCCCTGGACCGTGAGACGGGCGAGCTGCGTGACTTCGGTTTGGCAGAATGCGCTTTCGCCTATCGCGACAGCCTTTTCAAGCGCAACCCTGGCCGCTGGTTGATCCTGCGGGTGCGCTTTGCCCTGACCCGCACCCTGCACGCTCATCTGGATTACGGCCCGGTGCGCCAACGCCTGTCTGAGCGGGGTGTGACCGAGCTGACCGCGCAAGCGATCAGTGATGCAATCTGCAGCATTCGCCGCGAGAAGCTGCCAGATCCGGCAGAGCTGGGCAATGCCGGGAGCTTCTTCAAGAACCCGGTGGTAACGGCTGATCTGGTCGAGCGTATTCGCGCGCAGTATCCCGGTGTCGTGGCATACCCACAGGCTGATGGCCAGGTGAAACTGGCGGCGGGCTGGTTGATCGAGCAGGCGGGCTGGAAGGGCCATCGTGAGGGTGATGCTGGCGTGCATCGCTTGCAGTCGCTGGTGCTGGTCAACTATGGCCAGGCGAGCGGGGCGCAGATGCATGCGCTGGCGCGCAAGATTCAGGCGGATATCTTCGAGCGGTTTGGGGTTGAGCTGGAGATGGAGCCTAATCTTTACTGATTTGCCGGCTGTGAACCCCCGTAGGAGCGGGTTTACCCGCGAAAGGGCCGGGCCTGGTGGCCAATTTCCACCTGCTGTTCACCGTTGCCGCCGCTACCGTATTCGCGGGTAAACCCGCTCCTACAC